>JAHJVF010000287.1 GCA_018828505.1 Bacteroidota bacterium
AAAACCGTGAATATATCCAACAGAGAAACTTATTCGATATTATGCGAAGGTTGATCGTAAAGAGGTTCGAAAGTTCATTTGGTGCATTTGAACAAAGTATTAAAAATTTTAAGAAGATCACCGGAGATGTTTTAGAGTTTATAAAAAAGACAGGAAATGGTAATCCACTTAAAGGTGAATATATACTTGACCGCGACCTTCTCGAAAAAATTTATGTGCTTGGATTAGATGTGATCGAAGAGCACTTAAAAAATTATGAAGAGCAAATCAAAAGAGGAGAATATCCCAAAAAACATAAACGATATAAGATAAAAGATTTTAAATACGCAGAAAATTTTATTAACGATATCAAAACAGACATAGAGCTTTTTGACGAGATACTCTCAAAGCTCTCAGAATTGGATTTAGTAAAAAATGATCCTAAGACAGAATGCCTAATCAAAAATTTGAAAAGAGAATTTTCTAAAACTCCGCAAAAAGGTGAACCCAAAAGAAAAACAGTTATCTTCTCAGAATATGCGGATACTGTGCGTTATGTACTAAATGAACTTAATCATCATTTCAATAATCGAATTCTTGTGGTCGCTGGTGATCTCCCTGAATCTAAAATTAAAACCATAAATAAAAATTTTGATGCGTCATCCAAAGAACAAGCTGATGAATACGATATACTTCTTTCCACCGATAAGATATCTGAGGGATTTAACCTTAATAGAGCTGGAATGGTTATTAACTATGATATTCCCTGGAATCCTGTTCGTGTGATTCAACGGCTTGGCCGTATAAATCGTATCAGCAAAAAAGTTTTTAATGAGCTTTTCATTGTAAATTTCTTCCCAACAGAAAAAGGTGCTGAGCTAGTAAAATCCCGTGAAATCGCTCAGAGTAAAATGTTTATGATTCATAATACACTTGGTGAAGATGTAAAAATTTTTGACATTGATGAAGAGCCATCACCGGCCGCACTCTATCATAAATTAACCCAAAATCCTGAGACAACAGAAGAAGAAAGTTCATACACAAAAATCCTAAATCTTTATCAAAAGATTAAAGAGAATCATCCTGCGCTAATAAAGGAATTAAATAATTTCCCAATCAGAATAAAAGTATCAAAAGCTTATAATGAAGATGAAATGCTTGTATTCTTTAGAAAAACACGGCTCTACGTGATGGGAGCAAAATTCATTGATGGGAAAGTTGAAACTTATAACACTTCACTTGAAGAAACTCTTGATAAAATAAAATGTGAAGCTGACGAGAAACCACTGAAACTTTCAAATAATTTCTGGGAAGTGTATGAGAGTATTAAATATTCAAAGGAAAAATATTCAATTCCCACATCTCAGCTAAGCATTGAAAGGAAAGCATTAACTAACATTGATATTCTTCTACGATCAAATGATGAAGTTGTACAGCAGTATAAAAAATTTCTCCGCACTTTACGTGAGGATATTCTAGATTATGGAACACTTTCCGATTTCACTTTACGCCGTCTTGCTAACCTAAAACTAAACGACAATAACCTTAAAAACGCTATCGATGAAATTGAATTAATTCGAAAAGAACTCGGAGAGGATTATCTCGAAAAAGAAAAGGCGCATATCAAAAAATTAAACAAAGAGATTATCATTGCAATCGAAAATCAGAAACAATAATTGCTTTAACAATTGGAGCAAAATATGTCAGCCAAAATAATACTTGATGACATAATCCAGAATTTTAACGAGCAAAAATTTATCCGGTTTTTCCGCGAAAAATCCAGAACATTTAAACCAATAGAAGACAATTTAACCACTTACAATGACGAGGATTTTTCTAATTGTCAGATTCATGGCGAAATAAAATTAATAGACGAAAATGAATTAATAATCATTACCGCAAAGGTAAACAAAAATCTAACTGAGCGTTCCGGCAAAAAGGCACAATACAATCTCGGCAAAAAAATCCTCAAAGATTTACAACGCTACACCGCCTGCATTTTTATATTTTACGATTATACTGGCAATTTCCGTTTCTCACTTATCTACGATATTCCACGACCCGATGGAAAACGTGATTACAGCAACTTCCGCCGTTACACATATTTTGTAAGCAAAGAACAAACAAACAAAACATTTCTCCAGCAAATGGAGGAAGCAGATTTTTCTACGCTTCAAAATATCATTAAAGCATTCAGTGTTGAAAAGGTTACTAAGGAGTTTTATCAAGAAATTTCAAATTGGTATTTCTGGGCATTGCGTAAAGTTAAATTCCCCGATGATGCTGAAGCCGAACCAAATGGAAGAAACATTGCTGTAATTCGCCTTGTAACACGATTGATATTTATTTGGTTTATGAAACAGAAAGGTTTGATCAAAAATGATCTTTTTGATATTGAAGCAATTCATAATTATTTAATTAATCTAAACCAAAAAGAAAGTACTTACTACAAAGCAATTCTTCAAAACTTGTTCTTTACAACTCTTAACACAAAAATTGAAGAAAGAAAATTTAGAAGAGAACATACCTTTCAAGGCAAAAACAAAGATTATATGAATCACAACTATTACCGTAATCATAACCTCTTCAAAAATCCCGATGATATGCTTTTGATATTTAAAGACATCCCATTCCTTAATGGTGGATTATTTGAATGCCTTGATAAAAGAAAAGATGATCCTTCAAACGATACAGGAAAAGAAATTAGAATTGATGGCTTTTCTGATGCACGTAATAACCAACCAACCGTTCCAAACTTTTTATTCTTCATCGATAAAGCAGAATTTGATTTGAATAAAGATTATGGCACAACAAACAAAAAATATGAAGTTCGTGGACTTATCAATATCCTTCAATCTTACAATTTCACTATTGATGAGAATACACCAACCGATGAAGAAGTTGCATTAGATCCGGAACTGCTTGGAAAAGTGTTTGAGAATCTTTTGGCAAGTTACAATCGCGAAACTGCTACTACCGCACGCAAAGCAACAGGCAGTTATTATACTCCTCGTGAGATTGTCAATTATATGGTGGATGAATCACTTACCGCTTATCTAAAAAATGCTTTAGAAAGTGTCATTCCCGCGAAAGCGGGAATCCAGTATTTAGATCCTAATGAATTGTCTCACAATTATGATAATGTTGAGAATAAATTAAAAAATCTTATTTCTTACTCCGATACTTTTCATCAATTTACATTTGAAGAAACTGAGCTTTTAATTAATGCTATCGATAAAGCCAAAATTCTCGATCCCGCTTGCGGCAGCGGCGCTTTCCCGATGGGCATTTTACATAAACTTGTTCACATCCTGCATAAACTTGACCCGAACAATGAACGATGGAAAAAGAAACAACTTGATAAAATTGATGAATTAATTAAAAACGCAGAGCAAATAACCGACCCAAACACCCGCGATAAAGTTATTGCCGATTTAGAAAACACCAAACGAGATATAATTGATGCTTTCGATAATAACGAACTCGATTACGGAAGAAAGCTATACTTGATTGAAAATTGCATTTACGGAGTTGACATACAACCAATTGCTGTTCAAATAGCAAAACTCCGCTTCTTTATTTCTCTGATTATTGACCAAAGAGTAAAATCGGGTGAGGTCGAAAACTTCGGTATTCGTCCTTTACCCAACCTTGAAACAAAATTTGTCGCCGCAAACACACTTATTGGATTAGAAATTCCTACAAATGATTTGTTCTCAGAAAATTCTCCAACCCAACCATTGCAAGATGATTTAAAGAATTTGAGACATCTGTATTTCAACGCTAAAACAAGAAAAGAAAAAAATCAGTATCAGAAAAGAGATAAACAGCTTAGAAAAGCTTTAGCCGAAGAAATAAAATCGTTATTGATTAAGAAAAACCAAGATGAAATAAATACTATTCAGCACTCTATCGAACAAGAACAACTTGTGTTAAATAAAATTCAAGAAGAACCGGATTCTATTGAAGTAATCGAAACTATTAATTTGTTTGGGCAAAAAGAACACATAAAAATCAACAAAAAAGAAGATAAAATTAAAATCCAAAAGCAAAGGATTAAGTCATTAGTAAAGCAGTTAGAGAGTAAACAAAATGTTTATAAGAAAGAAATTGCTATAAAAGTAGCGGATAAAATTGCCTCATTCGACATCTTTAACCAAAACATACACGCCGAATGGTTTGAACCAGAATGGATGTTTGGTGTTAAAAATGGATTTGATATTGTGATTGCTAATCCGCCGTATGTTACCATTAGAAACCAAGATGAAAAATTAAAGCAGTATATTAAGATGAACTATAAATATTCAAGGGGCGCTGATATTTATATCGCCTTTCTTGAAAAGGGGTTGGAACTTCTGAGGAATAAAGCCAACCTTATTTTTATTATTCCTAATAAATTTTTTGGCGCTGATTATGGAAAGGCAATTAGAAGTTATCTAAGAAAGGGTGATGTTGAAATAAATTTTATTTGGGATTTAAAAGATGTGAAAGTGTTTGAGGAAGCTTTGATTTCAACAATAGTTTTTTCAATATTAAAAAAATCAAAACAAAATCCAGTAAGGCTTATCCAAGATGATCAAATCAATATAGTAGATAATTTATTTGATGAAAGGGGCAAAATTCAAATCGAAGCCAATAGAGATGACAACGATATTTTGATTAAGTTGAATACAAAAAAGAAACTTTCAGATTTTGCACAAATAAGAACCGGAGTTATGGGTTTTGAGTATTGGAAAATGAAAAATATTATTAAAAGTAATGGAATAATTAATAATAAGAGGAGGCGTATTTATACGAATGGCAACTTCAGTCGTTATAATGATTATTGGGAAAGTGAAAAAATAAAACTTTACAAAGAAGTCTATGAGAGACCAACAGTAGAATTATCCCACGATTATTTTAATGAAAATACAATAGCATTATTTAAATCATACCCAAAAATCCTTGTTAGAGGAGTATCAAAAAAAGTTGCAGCTATTATTGACGAAGTTGGCTCTGGTTTACTTGTCGCCGTTCATTCAATATTACCTTATGATTTAAATGACATTAAGTGGCTTTTAGGAATTATCAATTCTGGGCTTATTAATTGGTTTCATTTAAAAACTATATATTCAATAAGAATACCTCAAGGTTCTTTAAAATATCCAGTAAGTTTCTTTAAAAATTTACCCATTACTGAACCTTTAAATAAAAAATCATTTTCTCTCCTAGTTGATAAAATTCTAAAAGCTAAGCAACAAAACCCCCAAGCCGACACAAAACACTTAGAAGACCAAATAGACATAATGGTTTACAAACTTTATGAGTTAACATATGATGAAGTTAAAATTATTGACCCAAACATAGAGCAGCTAATAAGTAAAGAAGAGTATGAGAGTAACTAACCCCACCCCGTCCCTCCCCTTTCAAAAAGGGGAGGGGGTTAACTCCCTCCCTTTTGCAAAGGGAGGGCTGGGGTGGGTTAGAAAAGCACGGAATTATGACTAAACACTTCAACAAAAAAGAAATGAAAGAACGAAGACGAGAGCTTCGATCAAATATGACTTACTGTGAAAAACTAGTTTGGATGTACCTGCGCAAACGACAAATGAAAGTAAGATTTCTACGTCAATACTCAGTTGATAACTATGTGATTGATTTTTATTGTCCCAAACTAAAACTTACAATTGAAATTGATGGAGATGTTCACGAAATATCTGAGCAAAAGCAATACGACATAGACCGACAGCAGTATTTAGAAAACTTTGGAATTAACTTTCTGAGAATCACAAATGAAGAACTGCTTGGTAACCCAAACAAAGCATTTGAAAAGATTGAAATTGAAATAAAAAGGTTGCAACAGTATAACTTAGAACAGACATAGAATTATGGGTCTAACAATTCATTACAGCGGAAAATTCAATCCCTCTTCTTCACTACCTGAAATGATTGAGGAGGTTAAAGACATTGTTGAGATTTATAATTGGCCTTATCACATCTATTCAAAACAATTCCCAAAGATTTGTTTTGATGATTCCTCATATAACGACGAGATCTACGGTATCAGCTTTACACCTCCAGAATGCGAAACAATAAACTTGTGTTTTTTATCCAACGGAAGAATGAGCAGCTTACCGAACTTAAAAATTTTTGGTAACTCAACAGATAAGACTTATAAACAATATTTATACATGCTTTCGGTAAAAACACA
>JAHJVF010000288.1 GCA_018828505.1 Bacteroidota bacterium
CAAGCCAATTTTTTCGGTACGGATTTGAATGTTGAGACAAGAGATGATGACATATTAACTTTCGGCGAGAATCTAACTTACAACAACATCTTTAATTTTATTGATTTTGATTTTAACGGAGGGCTGTATTTCAGAAATGTTGAAAGAAGCACGCTGTACAAGCTTACTTCCTCGCCCTCAAAAAACGTTTTTGACACAAAGATCGATGAGTTTCGACTTTATCTCGGTTCGAGTTTTAGATTGAGATTGACTGATTTTTCTTCCCAATTCAGAATAAATTATACCGAACGGGATGAAAAACATATTGTTAAGAACATGTCTGATGTCCCGGAGAAATTCTATTTAGACCGCGTGGAAGATGAACTAAAGAAGAATAACTCGTCACTACGTTTTCAATTAGGCTCAGAATCGGCATATAATTTAATCAGCAGCGACACACTTTACTTAAATTTATTTTTATCGAAATTAGTTTACAACACACCCAGCATTGCTAACTTCAGCAATAGATCGAATATTTTTAGGGACGATCGGGATGAACTGCTTTACATAGCACGATTAACTTATAAGAAATTCTTTTCGAAGTTTTTTACTGCAAGTCTGTTTGTAGAAGCTTATATGAATCATCTTGTCTATATCTACGCAGAACGAAGCTCTAATAACAATTGGAATAGAGTGATAAGACTTGCAAGCAATTCGAGATATAACGACAAGATTTTATTCTCTTCAAATTCTTTTGAAGTTTTAGCGAATTATACCATTTATGATTTTGAAGACATATTAAATACAGTACGGAGTTTCTCTTTTCGCCAGTTTTCGTTCACAGATACAACCCAAATAAATTTATCGAAGAGATTTTTCACGACTTTGTCAGGCAGTATTAAGCTTTCAGAGCAAGGGGGATTGAATTGGAAATCGTTCTCAACTAAGCCCGCCCGATACATCGAGGAATATTCTGGCGAAGCAAAGATCGGTTACAGATTGAACTCCGAATCGTACTTTAATTTTGGGATTAGAACATTCAGATACATAGAATCAAGATTTGAGGGGAAGGAGAAAATCGAAAACTCAAGAATTGAAAGTATCGGGCCTCTATTTGATCTATCGGTTAAATTTCGTGAAGATCTTTATCTAATTGGTTCATCATGGATCGAGTTTATTTCACAATCCTTAAAATCAACCCGGCGAATAGTCAATTTTAATATCAGGATTTTGTTAACAATCTAACCTGCCTGCTGCAGGCAGGTTGTGATTCCAATTTTTTTTAATAATTTTGTTTTCGAATGTCCAAACAAATGAAATATATTCTTAAGACATCTCCCTTTGAGATCGATCGATTGCCAAAATTTCTCAGTGATGCATTAGACGGCATTAAAGTCAAGAAAGACTATTTCAACATGCTGCTTCTTGCTCTTACCGAGGCGGTAAATAATGCTATCGTTCATGGCAACAAAAGTGACATATCGAAAAAAGTAATCCTTGAGTTCTCAGTCACAGATTCAAAAATTAAGATTGATATTACCGACGAGGGAGAGGGCTTCGACATTGACAAAATTCCCGATCCGACACTACCTGAAAATCTCTTACGTGAAAATGGCCGCGGTATATATATTATAAAGCACTTCGTCGATGAAATGTACTACACGAAAACCAAAGAAGGTAATTCCCTCACGCTCATATCCGAATTCAAATTAGAAGATGAATAGTTTTTCTCCTATTCTACAATAACTTTAATGGGGTACAAAAAAGAATCATGTTGTACTTGTAGAATAGACATCTAACAAAACTTCTTGTAGATAATATTTGAGAATTTAATTGGTATTTAAAGGAAACTATTTTTAGTAGTATAACTCACCCTAAATGAGGATAGTGAAAAAATCCTTTGTGAACCTTTGTGCCTTAGAGACTTTGTGGCTGATGTTTTGAACCCCGACAAATCGGGGCAAGTTTTGCTCGATAATAAAGATTTTTATATTTCGACAAGCTCAATAACCTTTTGCCACGAAGACACAAAGACTCAAAGAACCACTAAGAAAATTAACTTTTTGGACGACCTTGTTGGGGATGCGTTTTAATATTTAACATGACTCGTTTTTACACCCTTATAACTTTATTATTTGACTGAAGTTACGCATACCGTCAGTTGACGGATTGAATTTTTGTCATGTTGATGGGTGTCTCAAAAGTAATATTTTCTCGATACATCCGCCTTCGCAGGCTGTTGCAGATTAGACTATTTTGTCATTCTGAACGGAACGAAGTGAAGTGAAGAATCTCTTTTTTGATATTTTGAGACTCTTCGTTTCACTCAGAGTGACCAATCCTGAGTTGTGCAACACCCTGCTTCGGCGGGTGAACTCACCTTTGGTAGATAACCAACGCCTACGGAGGGTAAATTCGATGGTTCGATAAATACTTCGTTGAAAGGGGTCCAACTCACCACAAGTTATCCCGACAAGATATAATTTAAAGTTGTCGGGACAA
>JAHJVF010000289.1 GCA_018828505.1 Bacteroidota bacterium
AATTTCAAAGTTTTTGGATTCCCGTTTACACGGGAATGACCATTTTAACACACGCTCTTAAGCGTGGGGTTATTTAAAGCCCTATCCAACAAGGGCTTTAGCCCAATTGATTTGCCGCCGTTGATTAAAACGCAAATGGTTTAAAAAACAAATTTATAGTTTTTAGAAGTCCCCTTTAGTAAGGGTGAAGCGGTATTGTTTGCTGTAGGGCACCGAAAAGATATTTACAAATAGACATAACAAGTTTTTTCAGGGCATCTCGTCCAAAGGATCCTTCGGAAAAAACATCAAAGTTAATCTGCGAAAATCAGTCCGTCATCCGTCTCCGTCAGTTGACGGATGACGGACATTGTACATTAGTTCAAGTATAACGGTCCGTCAGGTCCCACAGGCAGTCCCAACAGCATCCAAACTACAAGCAAAGCTGTCCAAAAGATAGTGAATAAAACTGTATAAGGAATCATTGTTGAAATGATAGTCCCGATTCCATACTTCTCATCATACTTTTGAGCGAATGCGACGATAAGTGCAAAGTAGCTCATCATCGGAGTAATTAAATTAGTTACTGAATCACCAATTCTGAATGCAGCTTGAGTTAATCCAGGATGATACCCAAGCAGCATAAACATCGGAACGAAAACCGGCGCCATTATTGCCCACTTCGCAGAAGCACTGCCCATGAACATGTTAATAAATGCAGATAGAAAGACGAAGGCAACAATCAAAGGTATACCAGTCAATCCTACATTTTTTAGAAATTGTGCACCATCGATCGCAAGGATCAAACCTAAATTACTATACCGGAAGAAATAGACAAATTGAGCCGCAAAGAAAACAAGTACGATATAAGTTGAAAGTGTTCCCATCGATTTGATAATATGCTTCATCATATCTTTATCATTCTTAATCGAACCGACAATTGCACCATAAACTAAACCTGGGACCAAAAAGAAAATTAAAATGCCTGTGATAATTCCCTCGAAGAATGGGGAATGCAGAACCTCTTTTGTTTCAGGATTACGAAATATTCCATTCTCAGGAATAATAGTGAATGCAAGAAGAATCACGATTGCTAATAAACTCAAACCAGCCCATTTCAAACCTTTCTTTTCAATTGGGGTGATTTGATCTATCTCGATTTTTTCTGCATTACCCTTATACTTTCCAAGTCTTGGCTCAACAATTTTATCTGTAACCCATGTTCCAAGAACCACCACTAAAAATGCAGAGATAAACATAAAATAAAAGTTCACAGCAGGGTTAACGGTTTCTGTCGGATCTAAAATTTGCGCTGCTGATTGTGAAAGCCCTGCAAGAATTGGGTCCACCGATCCGATTAAAAAGTTAGCGCCAAATCCGCCACTTACACCACAAAATGCTGCGGCAAGTCCTGCCATTGGATGTCTTCCCAACGCATGAAAAATTACTGCACCTAATGGAATTAATACAACATATCCAGCTTCAGAAGCTAGATGTGAAATAATTCCTGCTAGAACGATTGCGCCAGTAATCAATTTTTTGGGAGCATTCAAAACCAAGGATCGTATCATTATTGTAAATAAACCTGAACCCTCAGCAACACCGATTCCAATCATCACTGCGAGTACATAACCGAGTGGTGGAAAATTCACAAAGTTAAATGTGATATTGGTGTAGATCCATCGAATTCCATCCCCGCTTAATAGACTCCGAACAGTAATCAAAGATTGATCCGCAGGATGAACTGCTTGAAGTGAAATTAGATCGCCGACCCAGGATATGATAACAACTATCAAAGCAAGCAGTCCGAATAAAGTCGCTGGATGCGGTAGTTTGTTTCCGATTATCTCAATATAATCAAGTGACTTAGAAAAAATTTTTGAGAAGAAAGATTTCATTATCCGGTGTTCCTTTCGTCAAATTGAGTAAAAAATCTCTGCAAAGATAGAGCATTTGGCATGAAGATAAAAATTGAAATTTGGGTTATGTAATAGCTTAAGGGAAATATCTTTAAATCAAACGAATATAATCTCCTGCCCCGTGTAGCATTCGATGAATAAAAATAGTTTGTCTCTCTATAGTATTGTCATGTAACTTTTTGTTTTTTGTGTCAAGATATTTTTAAATAATTTTTCCCATTTTCCATCTTCCATCAAACATCTTCCATTGCGGCTTGCCGCTCTATGATGTAAAACAGAAGATAATTCTCAACAATCAAATATCTATATCCCATTTTGATTAGATCTTCATCACGAGGAGTTCTTCCTAAGAATGGATTATCAGCAAGTAAGCTAAGATTCTTTTCAATTTTATCAGCGAGTGATTCAGCTGCAGAGGGTCGATCGGCAGCAATGTATGTTAATATCTCATTGAGGTCGTCTTCTGCTGCCTCCAGAAGTCGTACAGTATATTTATTTTGACTCATGGATCTTTTTTCTCAAATCCTTCATTACCTGAGCGACCGTGCGTCCATTATCTCCTGAGGCGCGCTGTGCCTGGGCAACAGATAACTTATTAAATAGATCAAGTTTGAGTTGTAATTTGGTGTAGTGAGTCATTGACATAACAACCATATCTCCTTCACCATTACGGGTGATGAATATAGGTTCATTCGATTTATGGGCAAGATCTGAGATTTCGTTTGCTTTGTTCCTTAGATCCGAAATAGGTTTGATTATCGGCATTTTGTTTACCTCGAAATATTTATATCAAAATTATATCATTTTTATGATAGATTCAAATAACGGAGAAGCCAGAAATAAATTGGGTGGACAATCAACATTTTGTTATATTTGTCCAAAGTATTACAAACCTTTAAGTCTGCTCTGCGAGGTAGAGAAGGAAGTATGAAAAAGAGTTTTATAAATATAGGATCCCGATTGGTAAACCGGTCGGGATTTTTTTATGAAAGTTAAAGCAAAATTAATCGACAAAGAAAATCTTAATCGAACCATCACTCGTTTAGCTCATGAGATCATCGAGCGAAATAAGGGAGCAGAGAAAATTGCGATTGTTGGCATTCAGACCCGCGGTGAGTTTCTGGCAAGAAGAATTCATAAAAAAATTTCTGAATTGGAAGGACATGATATACCAATTGGAATTTTGAATATCACTCTCTACCGTGATGATGTTCGTGTAAAATTAAAACAGCCCGAAGTTAAAGCGACAGATATTCTTTTTGATATTACCGATAAGCATATCATACTTGTTGATGATGTTTTATATACTGGACGGACTGTTCGCTCGGCAATGGATGCATTAACAGACTTAGGAAGATATGCCTCAATTCAATTTGTTGTTCTGGTTGACCGCGGTCATCGTGAGCTTCCAATAAAAGCCGATTTTGTTGGTAAGAATATACCAACTTCAATAAATGAAGAAGTGAAAGTAAAGCTTACTGAAGTTGATGGAGAAGATGCTGTATATTTAGTTGAAAGCGAAATTAAGTGATGATATTAATTTTAAGAAAATGTCACCCTGAGCTTGTCGAAGGGTGAGCCTGTCGAAGGGTGAGTTTCTAGAAAGCCTGCCCCGACTTGTCGGGGGTGAGACAAAAAGTTGACAAGAAAAAAATCAGTCTTCGACAGAGCTCAGACTGACGAAGAAAAAACTGTCACCTTGAGCGTTCGCCTGAGCTCACGCCGAAGGCTTGTCGAAAGGTGAGCCCGCCAAAGGACGGGTAAACTTGTTGAAAGATTATCCCCACTTGTCGGGGGTGACATAAAAACAAAAATATATGAACCATAAGAATTACTTTACATATATTCTTGAATGCAGCGATAAATCATATTATGTCGGCGTCACTTCAAATCTTGAAAAGAGAATTCATGAGCATAATTTTAAGAAATATTCCGGATACACAGCAATTAGATTGCCAGTTAAATTAATTTGGTCTCAGCAATTTTCTGATATTAAAGAGGCAATCAAATTAGAGAAGCAATTGAAAAAATGGTCTCGTGCAAAAAAAGAAGCTTTAATCAAAGGAGATTTTGAATTACTTAAAGAACTAAGTAAGTCCACTAGGAATAGACGTCAGCCTTCGACAGGCTCAGGCTGACACAGAGTTTTTATACAGTATTTTCTTATATGCCGAATAGTTAAATATATTTTTACAGATTGGACGAATTAAATTTTAAAATAAAAATTGTATAACTAAGGATGAATATTAGATGCCACTTGAATCAAGACATTTGTTAGGATTAGAAAGTGTACCGAAGAAAGATATCGAATTAATTCTCGATACTGCAGTTACCTTCAGAGAAATTATCGATCGCCCGATCAAAAAAGTACCGACACTTCAGGGTAAAACTGTCGTAAATCTTTTCTTTGAAAGTTCAACGCGTACAAGAATTTCTTTCGAGCTTGCAGAAAAACGTCTCTCTGCAGATGTCTTAAATTTTACTTCAAGTACAAGCTCGTTAACTAAAGGAGAAACTCTAAAAGACACGGTCAGGAACATCGAGGCAATGAAAATCGATATGGTTGTAATACGTCATACTGCTGCCGGTTCGCCTCATTATTTGACACAATTAATAGAGTCAAATGTTATCAATGCCGGGGATGGCAGTCACGAACATCCAACTCAAGCGTTGCTCGACATGTACACCATTAAAGAGAAATTTGGAAAACTTGAAGGATTGAATGTCTGCATCATTGGGGATATTTCACATAGCCGAGTTGCGATGTCCAATATTTTCGGATTGCTCACGGTCGGCGCAAATGTTGCTGTTTGCGGCCCAGCAACAATGATTCCTCGCCATCTTGAAAAACTTGGAGTTCAAGTATTCCACAATCTCGATGATGCAATTAAGTTTTCAGACGTTCTAAATATTTTACGTATTCAGCTTGAACGTGGTGCCGCGTCGAATTTTCCATCGTTACGTGAGTATTCGAGATTTTACGGAATAAGCAAAGAACGATTATTGAAAAACAAAAAAGATGTTTTGATTATGCATCCCGGTCCGATCAATCGTGGAGTTGAACTTTCATCGGATATCGCTGATGGCAGTTCATCGGTAATTCTACAACAGGTTACTAATGGAGTCGCCGTGCGTATGGCTGTGCTCTATTTGATTGGGACGAGGAACTAGTGGGTAGTGTAGAGTGAAGAGTATAGAATGTAGAATTGGTTCTTTTGAAAAGAAGCCCGACTTATTGAATCTTTCAGCTTGCGTACTGAAAAGTCGGGCTTCTAAAATAATCGTAAATTTCAAATATCTCTGGATAGAATTTTATCATGAAAATATTATTAAAGAATGCACAATTAGTTGATCCGCAAATCAAACTAAACCAAGTAGCAGATATTTTGATTAAAGATGGAATCATCTTAAAAATTGATAAATCAATTTCAGAAAATGCTGATCAAGTTTTTGACTTGTCCGAAGGATCCTTCGGAAAAGATAAAGTGATTGCTCCAGGATTTGCCGACGTGCACGTTCATCTACGTGAACCTGGAAGGGAAGACGAAGAAACCATCGAATCTGGAACTGCAGCTGCTACTGCTGCTGGCTTCACTGCAGTTTGCTGTATGCCGAATACTGAACCAGCGATTGATTCTGCTGAGGTTGTTACTTTTATAAAAGAAAAAGCTAAAGGACTTTTAGTCGACGTTCACGCTATTGGAACAGTAACAAAAAAAAGGGAAGGTAAAGAGCTTGCTTTCTTAGGTGAGATGGCTGAAGCAGGTGTTGTTGGATTTTCGGATGATGGTGTTGCAGTCTCAACCTCACATCTTTTAAAATATGCGTTTGAATACTCGTCTATGTTCGATCTTCCAGTTATCGAACACTGTGAAGATTCATCACTCACTGCAGAGGGTGTAATGAACGAAGGATTGAATTCAACAAAATTTGGATTGCCTCCTCATCCATCACTCGCAGAAGATTTAATCGCACTGCGTGACGTAGCAATTCTTGAATACACCGGCGGAAGACTTCATATTGCTCATATCAGTACAAAAGGGGCGGTTGAAATTTTGCGTCATGCGAAGAAAAAGGGGCTGAATGTTACTGGAGAAGCAGCGCCCCATCATTTTACATTGACTGATGATGCTGTTAAGACTTACGATACAAACACAAAAGTCAATCCACCTCTCCGAACACAGGAAGATGTCGATGCGATCATCGAGGGATTGATAGATGGTACGATCGATTGTATCGCATGCGATCACGCGCCTCACTCAATCGAAGAAAAAGAGTGGGAATACATTTACTCTCCATTTGGAATGATAGGACTTGAAACTTCCCTTGGACTAACATTAACGAAACTTTATCACACCAAAGTATTATCTCTCGAGGAAATCATAATGAAAATGTCGGTCAATCCGCGAAAAATTTTCAAACTTGCTGAAGCGAAAATTGAAGTTGGGAAAAAAGCAAACCTCACAATTCTCGATTTAAATCAAATTTGGACAGTCGATAAATTTAGCTTGAAATCAAAAAGCATTAACACACCTTTTCATGGTTGGGAATTGAAAGGGAAAGCAGTTGGTGTAGTTAACAATTCAAAAATTTGTTTTGAAGGGAAAGAATTTTCTATCTAATTTATCCGAGTAATTAGTGATAATCAGTGGCTAAATAAATGTCTCCAATCAAAGAAATTCAACTATTCAAAAAATTCAAAATACCAATGGATATTCAACTTTTTTTGAATAAGCTTCCCTATAATCCCGAATACATCACAAAATCCCCGCGAAGAGTGTTGATTGATAAAACTGCAAATTGTTTCGAGGGTGCACTATTTGCCGCGGCTGCACTAAGAAATTTAGGTTATCCACCATTGATTGTCGATTTGATGGCACATAACGATGATGATCACGTAATCGCCGTTTACAAGAAAAATGGACATTGGGGTGCAATTGCAAAATCTAATTTTACGACACTTCGATTCCGTGAATCTGTTTATCGGACAATTCGAGAATTAATAATATCCTACTTCGATTTTTAT
Source organism: Bacteroidota bacterium (assembly GCA_018828505.1). GTDB lineage: Bacteria > Bacteroidota > Ignavibacteria > Ch128b > Ch128b > JAHJVF01. The sequence goes on from JAHJVF010000289.1 coordinate 6,925, forward strand.
TTCAATACGATTGGAGATAAATCTCTTCGGAGTTACTCTCGTCCTATAAATCTCTCAAGATTTGATAAATTCAATTGGATGACAACTGATGAAGATATCGAATTCATTGGCGATTATCTTTTTAAAGTTAAACACATCAATATTCTTACACCTCAAATGACTCGAAATCTCTCTAAAGCAGACAAAGATGTTTTGAAAGCTGGAATGCTCGGTTCGGTTAAAGAAGGATTGTTTAAACCGAAAAAATAACATTCGTTTAGCTGTTTTTTTGTCCATTTCTAAATAAAACTGTCCAAAATTATTAACATTATTTTTCCATTTTTCTTCGAAAACAAATGCATTTTTCAATGCTTTTTCTGGCATTGACTTTGTAGCTCTATAAGAAAATGAAACCGGAGTCAATCATGAAAAAAATATTATTTATCTTTTTATCAATAACGGCAAGTTTAATAATTACGAGCTGTCATATTGAAAACGACTTTTTCGGTGGACATGACTACACTCCACCAGCACCTCCGCGAGGAATTTACACTATAACCGGCGACAATTGGGTTGAGATCAATTGGAATCACAATACAGAAAGGGATTTGGATGGATACAATATCTATTACAGCAATTCGTATAACGGCAGGTATGAATTAATAGGATCATCGAGAAAAAACTATTTTGTTGATTATGGAGCAAAGAACGGCAAAACTTATTATTACGCACTTACTGCTTTTGATTACGACGGAAATGAAAGCGAGCTTTCTCCAGATGTGATTTACGATACACCACGCCCTGAGGGATACAACCAAATGATTTTTGACTTCAGAAGATTTCCAAACAACGCTGGATATGATTTCTCAGCATACAATGTCAAACGTTACGATGATAATTCGACAGATATGTTTTTCGATAATGACGATGGGGCATATTACATGGTTGTATGGGATGATACAGATATACAAGATATGGGACCGACATATGACATTTACGATATTTCAAAAGCACCACTGACAGGCTGGAGCTCGACAAAAGATGTCAGGCTTAAAGTAGGAAACACTTATGTTGTTTGGACGTGGGATAATCACTATGCAAAATTCAGAGTCAAGTTACTTACACCCGAAAGAATTGTGTTCGATTGGGCATATCAGTTAGTCGAAGGAAATAGAGAATTGAAAACTGGTCGAGTTAATAATGGCGAACGTAAGCCAATCGATATTACAAAATTAAATGAAAGACTTAAAAGGATTAAATAAAGACGCTCTCCTCACATACAACTCAGAACCACCCGAAGTATTTCACGATACTTCGGGTCTTTTTTTCGTTTGGTTTATTCTCTCGAAAAAAAATGATAACTTAAGAAAGGTAAAATGAAATTTGCTATAACACATATTCTTATTTGTATTGCAATTTTGTTAATAGGAACGAACTATTCATTCGGACAAAATGTTAGTCCGCGCTATCACAAAATAATTCCGGAAAAATCGACCCAGCCCAGTCCGGCTCCTGTATTCGAACATATTATTTCAGGGATAGAATCCGGAAATGTTTCCGGTTTCGCAAATTATTTTAGCAAACAAATCTATATAAGTCTTAATTCAGGGGAGAGAGGATACTACTCATCGAATCAGGCATTCTATGTTCTCCAGAATTATTTTAATATGTATAAACCGATCGATTTCAGAGTTTCGACAAGATTGATCAATTCTCTTACACCATATTGTGCAGGAAAACTTATATACGGCTTCAGAGGTATTAAGGAGTCAGTCCAAGTTTACATTGGTCTAAGCTGGACTAACGACAATTGGGAAATAAGTCAAATCACCTTTAATTAATGAGCGAATCAAATTGCTCAACCGTAAGTAATGAGCTCCAAAAAAATTGAGTTATATCAGTTTAGGTTCGTGAATGATGATATTATGGAGATAACCTGCTGATGGGCTTCAATCCGCGAAGTTTTTTCGCAAAAGATAAAAGATTCTCTATAATATTTTTATCATCTCTGTTTCTTTTAATTATCAGTGCTCTCATCTTTCCAAAGATAATTGATCACTACGATATGAATTGGGCTGAAATTTCAAATGAGAAAGTAAAAAATATTGCCGATGAAATTCGTGCGGATTTTCACAACAGAGAAAGCAAATTGATATCGGCAACCGATGAACTTGCTAACGAATTGAAGGAACTAATTACCGATACAGCTAAACTCTATTATTCAAAGGAAAGCATATTTGAATTATTAAAAAGTGCTGAGAGTGGTGTAAACTATCGATATCAATTTTTCAAAAATGGATATGAACCTGTAGCATGGACGAATCAATTTTTCACATTCAATTTTCCGATTGAACTTTCAGCGAGTGAAAGTTTAATTACAATTCAAAAAGATAATTTCAGGACATTTATTGCTTATTATATAAAGATTTATTCCCAATATGGGAACACATATTATTTAGCCGGTTACGACAACATTAAAAATGATTATTCGATTAGAAATGAATATTTCAATACGACTTCAATTGAAACCGATTTTACAAATAGATTCGAAACTAAGATAACCTTAGACTTTTCCGAAAACGCATCGCAAAGTCTAGATGGCAGAATATTTTCCCAAGAACTCTCTCATATTGATGGCTCGGATGCTGGATTCGTTAATATTAGTAGGGTCTCTAAAACTGTATTCATTGAAGACTTGAAGAAAATGTTTTCTAACCTGCAGCAATTATTGTTTATGTTTTTGATTGGAATTCTCTTCTTCTCCTTAATCAAAGATTTTCAGCATATAAAATCCCGAATTGCAAAAGCAGCAATAACAACAATCTTCATTTGGCTGATTCGATTAGTTTTATTTTATTTTCAGTTTCCTTCAGATTTTATCGAGAGTGAACTTTTTAATCCAATATACTTTGCTTCGAGATTCGGATTGGGAATAGTAAAATCACCCGGGGAATTATTTCTAACAGCTTCTGCTTTATTAATTAACATGGTATATGTTTTCATTTTGTTCCGAATGTGGCTGGTTGATAATGCAGATATGTCAAAAAAGTATTTTTCGAAAATTTATATCACAATTGTTGGTTTGATCTGTTTAACAGCATTTCCATTTATTCTGCGCGGATTCGGTGCGGCAGTTAGAAGTTTTGTTTTTGATTCATCAATAAAATATTTCGAGTCTGCGTCGATTCTCCCGAGCTTTCCTTTCCTCGTGATGCATATTAACGTTTTTCTCACAAGCGCCAGTGTTGTGCTTGCATCACTTATTGTATACAGTTTCATCTTCAGAGCTGTTAACAGATGGATTTCTTTTAATCGGGGTATCTATCTAATACTTACAACAATCTGTCTATTATTAATCGCAGGCATTGTTTTTCTTTTAATCGATGGAAGCGAACAATTCACACTCTTCTTTCTTTTTGTGTTCGTTTTACTCGTAGCTTTTTTCAGCTATCAATTTTTGCAATCAAAACTTCCTGCAAGTTTTAATATTGTTCTTTCAATTTTGCTTTTCTCGTCTTTGATAAATGTAGCAATGTTGTTTCATAAAAATGAGCTTCTCGAAAAAGAACTGCAAAGAAATTTAACTTACGAATTGATCAAGCCAAAAGATCAACTGACGAATTTTGTTTTAAATGAAACTCTAACGAGTCTATCTAATAATAGCGAACTTATCCAGCAATTACTTCGAAACGATCCCGGTGAAAATTTCGATTTAACAACATTTAAATTATGGGTGAATAGTCTTCTTAGTACCGAGGGCATCAATTCGAGTATCTTATTGATAAATCCTTATGGAAAATTATTGGGATCCTTTGGAGTTGGTGTTGACGAAACGGACTATTTTCAAAGATATTTTGATCCCCGTTTAATTTCGCAGTTGACAATCTTTGTAAATAAATCTCAATATCCCAATAATGTTTTTGGAGTTATTCCTGTTCGTGATAACAATCGCACACTTGGTTTTGCTGCATTAACGCTTGAAGTTCAAAAAAATACAGGCAAGCCAGCTCAAGTTGACCAACCCAGCACTCCAAAAATTTTCAAAAGCATTCAACGAGAGCGTAATCCGATAGATCTGCTTCCCGATGCTGTAATCTATAATTTTATTAAGAACGATTTTATCAGGATCAGAGGAGAGGATATTCCTGAGAGGAGGTCACTGCCGAAAAGAATTTCTGAAACTCCGATACGCACCGGAAGCTACGAATATTGGCTGGACGAAAAATTTGGCAATCGATCATACTCGACATATTATCTGCTGTACGAAGAAAACACTGTTCCGAAAATTCTTGCCGTGAGTCTCGAGAAGAAAAACTTTTTATGGTACGTTTACAATTTTTTCAGATTAGT
>JAHJVF010000290.1 GCA_018828505.1 Bacteroidota bacterium
AAGAAGGAGTCAAACTCTGATTTCCGAAGCGATAGAAAGAGGAAAAGTTTCTCGAGAGAATCAACAAGACAAAAAGCAAAGCAGAATAGAAGAAGAAACTAAGTGCTTCGATTCATAAATTCGGGACGAATTTATTCCCTCAGGACTTAGTGCTGAGGGAGCACTTTTCATTGTAACTACAGGCACGAATACGTAACCGTAATTGCGAATCGAAGCACTAAGCCTCCGCCTTAACCTCAAAAGAGAAATTTCATATCACGCCCGTTCACACGAGATTTTTGTTGACAGTAGTTTTTTCATTTGCTAAAATGCGGCTGGGAGAATTAATTAATAATGATTCCGGATTCAATACGAACCTTTTCGCCGAACTCAGAGCTTGCCACAAAGTGGTGCATTCGAAGAGGCAGGCAGGTAACAGGTTATATTACTTTTTACCAGTCTCCGACTGGATTTCAATAAAAGTACTTTGAAAATTAATTAATGAGAACTTAAACGGTGTGTTGATCTTTAACATAACATGCCGTTATGTCTAACAATATTAAAGAGGCTATATGAAGAAATTATTTTCAATTTTGATTGTGGCAATGAGCATTTTTGCAGCTTGTAATGAGACTTTGAAAGATGCCGAACAAGTAGTTGACACTCATCACATCGTTGACGCGAACTCCATTGAAGGATTTTTGGGAATCAAATGGGGCACGCCAATTGATTCAGCTAAGCTGATGCTCCTGCAAAGAAATCCAACAGCACGCATTTCTACTGAAAATCCTTACAGCCTGGTTTTCTTGGATTTTCCCCGTGAAGTTGATTGTCCGTTCAAAATATTCGATACCAAAATGAATTATTTGAGTCTGGAATTTTCCTCACATGGTTTTTGTTCTGCAGGTGCAAGTTTTGACAAACTAACCGATTATCAGTCTACAGCATTGTATCTTAAGCTAAAGGAAACACTGGAATCAAAATACGGTCAACCATCTAAGCTAATACCTTATGACAATGATTGGCAATTTGCTTCGTGGCACTCACGTGATTCATGTTCCATTATAATCTCTATTGATCGAGATGATGACAACCGTGTTTTCCTTTTATATAGTAACGAGGTGCTCAGCAAAACTCGTGACGCTGAAAAAGCAGAGTACTATAACCGCCTTGAACAACAAAAAAAAGAGAAAATCTTGAAAGATTTCTAAAAGGACTTTGGGAGTTTTATGAAATACCAAATCGAATTTCAATACAATGCGCCACATGTTGAACGACCAGAACATGCCGTTAGGCAACAAAAGATTTGTCAGTTATTATGTAGTGATAATGATTGATCAACTTAAAGATTCATATTTATAATAAGGAAGAGTTATGTATTATTTGCTTTTTTTTATAATAGCATTTCTAACGATGTCCCTTTTTATTATTTTCCGAAAAAAGAAAATAATGAGTGCAGACATTGATTTGGAGAAAATTGCAAAAGAAATAATTAATCATCACGGTTTTTCATCAAATACCGTAAGAGGATTTTCTTGTTACATTCCAGATCTGGCACCTTTTCCAACAACTGAAGGCTTGCTTCTTTGGAGTTTCTCGAAAACATATGACCGAATAGAAACACAAATTCAGAAATATTCCTCCACAGCTCGAATTTTTAGAATGAAGGAAATGTTGGAACTATCAAATGAAAATTATGAAAACAAGTTTATCAAGTTTATTCAAGAATATTTATCAGCATTGAAAAAAAATGAGAATTTTTACCCAATTGGAAATGGTATAGAACTATTTGGAAAAGTGGAAGTATTTAATTTAGCTGCCAATCTAAATTCTTTTTTGCAATTTCGAAATAAATTGAGAGCATTAGAATTTATCACAATTAATAACCCCATAGTAAAGTTTTGTGAAGACTCTGGTTATTTTATTTGCAAAAATAAAGATGACTTAATTACAGATAAATATTTAATAAAATAATGTTGCCTAATCCGCAACTCAAAGCGACTGCTTTAAATGTTGCAGCATTGAGCAAATTTTAGAGTTGCGTTATAAAAGTAAATTGCTCTTTTAATGTAGTGTACAAAATTAAATAATAAATAATTATTGGCGTTGGCTTTTCTGTGTTGCATTGTTGTTCTGGGCAGCGCTTTAGTTGCCACGCCGTTAGCTACCTAAAAATGGAGTGAAAAAATGCCTCATAATTTATCTATTAGTGAACAGCTTGCTTATAACACAGTTCGAATTGAATGTGATTTGACAAGTGGTGGTTCTGGAACCGGAACCGGTTACTTTTATCGTTTTGAGTTATCAAATAATATAATGGTTCCAGTTATTGTTACAAATAAACACGTAATTGATGATGTAAAACAGATGCGTTTTATTTTAACATTATCTAATGCTAATGATGAACCAATGCCGCAAAGTCACTTCGGTTTTTATATCGATGATGTAGAAAAAAATTGGATTAAACACACTGATAGTGAGATTGACCTTTGCATTATGCCAATTCAACCTTTATTGACCCAAGCTGCACAAATAAATAAAAAATTCTTTTTCATCTCTTTGGAAAAATCGCTTATCCCGACTCAACAAGAACTAGATGATATGACTGCACTTGAAGATATTATTATGGTTGGATACCCGAATGGAATCTGGGATAAAGTAAATAATCTTCCGATTTTACGTAAAGGTATTACTGCATCGCACCCGAATTTTGATTGGAACGGTAAACCTGAATTTATGATTGATGCAGCTTGTTTTCCTGGTTCAAGTGGTTCGCCAGTTTTACTATTCAACCAAGGTGGTTATTCAACTAAATCTGGTGGAATGATTATTGGCCCAAGTCGAATTAAATTACTTGGAACTCTTTATGCCGGACCACAGCATACTATCGCTGGCGACGTAAAAATAATCAATGTCCCAACACAACAAAAACCAATTGCCATTTCTACTATTCCGAATAACTTGGGAATTGTGATAAAGTCAAAAGTATTAAGTGATTTTTTGCCAATATTACAAAATTTAGTAAATCAATCTGGTAGCTAACAAGTTCTTCAAGCCGATCGCTTTAAACTGTTCGGCATTTGTGTAATTATAAAGTTGAGTTTAGGTTGTGAGATATAAGAATAAAAATTGTGTGTTCTATAAAGTTTTTAAGAGATAGAAAGATTGTGGGTTAATTGAAATAATTATCTCACACCCTGAACAAAACCAAAGTGCTCTTAAAGGTAGTTTGTTCCCCCATCGGGTAGCTATGCCATAAGAAACATTCTATAATAAAAATTTTTTGCGTTTAATTGGCCTTGCTGTCCGTCATCCGTCAGCTGACGGAGACGGATTGGCTGCCGGTAAGTGGTAACTTCGTTATTGAGAAGTTTACCCTCTATGGAGTTGGAGTTTTTTTTCTTGTTAACCTTTAATTATCCTGATACCATTTCACCTGCAGGTTCTGTCCAATAGAACCATTTTGAAATCCCATCACAATAATAGTGTATGCTTTGTTTGGAACAAGCGAGAAGCCACGCAGACTTAATAATTCATTCGTTGTATTTGCTTCTGTAAAAATGAAACTCATCACTGCCGGATCATAAGGTTCATAATCGGTTATAGATTGGTAGCTGAAATATCCATGCTTAACAATGCCAGATGGATTTCCGAGTTTGATATCGAGCGGCGGGACATTCGGTGAAGCGTTAATGAATCTCACATAAGATTTTCCGCTGATTGGTGTGTAGTTGAGATCTTCGATTAGAATGGGATTCAGTTTTGTTACCGAATCCATTGGAATGAAAGTGTATAATTTATTCTGCTCGAATAAATATTGAAAACTTAGCAGCACTGGTGATATCGTACCGCCCGCAAAGACTTCAAGATCGCGAATTCCACTACGCAGAAAAATATAACCGCTGCTCACACCGAAAAGTAAATTTTGAATTGTCTTGGTTTTGTTGAATGCAACATCGAGTCCCGGTGAGTTTGGGGAAGCGTTTATTGTTCTGAACCGAGATAATGCACTTGCTGCAAAATTAAAAAGGAATTGTCCATTTGGATCGGTCTCATTTAAAAAGTTCAGAGAATATTCTTCACCTGAAGAGCCGGAATTATTTCCGAGGAAGTAAATTGTGTAGACTTTGTTTGCTTCCAAAGTCGCATCGGCTGCAATAACCAAGTTGCTGCTCGTACCTGCTTTCGTAATAACAATTTCATTGAACCCGGCATTCAGATCGAGGTAGTCTGAGGTCCTTTTGTAGGGTGCATTAGTAATCTGATATTTTCCGCTTGAGTTGGTGAAATGAATATCGATTGCCCCATGATCGTATGCGCCATGCACAACTCTTATGCTCGTCCTTCCGGTTGGTGCTGTCTTCGCCGGATTCTCAAAAAATATTGTTTCGAGATTTGTGATCTTATTTGCAACAAGCAGAGTGTAAGTTTTACTGTGGCTTAACGTTAGCTCCTGAGAAAGAAGCGGAGCTGATGAACCGAATTCAAAGATTTTTATTTTCTTTCCTGTTCCGGAATTTACTTTCAAAACTCCGGTAGCTAATTTGTAGTTAATGTTTGAAGCGACAAAATTATCATCGACACTAAGCTCAAGCAGTGGATTATCCGTAGAGCCGTTTATGAAGCGGAGCTGGGATTTTACAGATTCAAAGGCAAAAAGCCGTTGCGATGAGTTATTCGATTCAACAAGGAAATTGATAGAAAGGCTCTGTCCAGATAATCCGCTTGTGTTTCCCAGAAGGTAAATTGTGTAAAGCTTATCCGATTCAAGAAATGCATCTGATGTCAGAATAATATTACCAGATGTGGAAGCAATAGTAAAAACGATTTCATTCGAACCGGAATTTAAATCGAAATAATTTGTCACGCTTCGATATGCTACGTTTGTAATATTAATCTTTCCACCCGAATTTGAAATGGAGACGTTCAGATTTCCCTGTCCCCAAGCTCCGTGAACAATTCTTAAGCTGGATCTGCCAACTGGAACAGTCTTAGATGGATTTTCAAATAATATCGGATCAGGATTCAAGCTTTGATTTGTAACGAGAAAACTATAATTTTTTGTGTGATCGATTGAATATTCTTTGCTTATCAATTGACTCGTTGTACTTTCAGTCATCACTTTGAAGGTACGGTTTGCTCCCGAATTGATCTTAGTAATTGATGTAGAAAGCTTGTAATTGATACTGCTTGCGACTTTAGTTCCATCTACCAAAAGATCAACTGAAGGATTATCCGTCATTCCGTTTACAAATCTGAGATTAGTTCGCAGTGGTGGAAACTCTGTCAACAATTGAGAATTAGTGTTCAAATCTTTCAAAAAACCGAGAGTATATTTTTCATTCGAGCTTCCATCAGCTTTTCCCAACAGGCATGCTGTGTAAACAACTCCGACTTCAAGGTTCGCTTCGCTAGTGAATAAAATGTTTTGTGTTGCAGTCGCTCTAACCACGATTTCATTCTTCCCGGAGTTCAAGTCTAAATAATTTGAGACTTCTTTAAATGGAATGTTATTTAAGCTGACAGTACCGGAAGTGTTTGTTATGCGAACGTCAACTCCGCTCAGGTCATAAATTCCGTTTATGAATCTAACGCTCGATTTTCCAAATGGAACGATCTTTTGTGGAGTATTCAGTGAAATAACTTCAACACTCTCTAACTTATTTGCAATGAACATTAAATAACTTTGATCTGCTTCAAAGTTATAATCCTTTTGATAGATCGGAATCGGATAACCGAAAGCTCTTATTGTAACTTTCCTCATTCCGGTGTTAAGGCCTAGTAGTTTGGTTGCGTTCTTGTATGTTAAATTCGTAACGGTTGAGACGTCATCCACGTGGAGACTAATACTTGGACTATCATGTGAACCATGGACCAATCTCAAATTCGTTTGAACCTGTGCAAAAGTAAATAATGATTGCCCCGTCGAATCGCTGTCTTTCACAAAATTCAATGATAAAGCACTGTTACCTAATCCAGTACTTGAACCAAAAATGAAGGCAGTATAAACTTTGCCCCCTTCAAGAAACGCCGCACTGCTCAATATATTTGGAATTGCTGATTTCGAAAGTGTGATAATATTTTGTCCCGCGGCAGCTTCAATAAAATCACTAACTTGATTGTAGAGAAGATTTGGAATTGTAGTAGCTCCGGCAATAGCTGTTAATTTGATATTAATCGAATCGAGATTTGTTGAAGACTGAACAAATCGAAGCAGCGATCTGCTTCCGGTAGTAGTTCTGGGGGGATTGTCATAAAGAGTGGCTTTCAAACGCCCACCAGCTTTCGATACGAGTAATGTATAAAATTTATTCTGCTCGATTGTAATTATGGTGTCCAAATAACCGCTGGTTGAACCCATATTTACTTTGATCTTGCGAGTACCTGAATTCAGTGAGTAAAAAGCAGAAGCCTGTCGAAATGGAATTGAACTTCCCACCGGTGAACCATCGACTAAAAATTGTAAGGGTGTTGATTCAGTATCACCATTTATGAATCTGACTTTAGCAGTACCGACATTGAAGTTGAAAAGTGTCTGTGGATTAGGATTTGTGTCATCCATGAAATATGCGTTGAGTTGAGTGCTGTCACGTGCGCCTGAGACACCAAGAATGTAAACAGTGTAAATCTTACCGAGTTCAAAATTTGCCTCTGATGAGAAATGGAGATTTGTAGTACCTGCATCGAAAACGAGTATCGATCCTTTATTCGGAAGAACTTCAAGATATGAGCTTGAATTTTTGAATTTAAATTCGGTGAGCAGAAAGTTTTCAGTTGGTGTTTTTAAATTTATATCGATGTTCGATAATTCTTTCGCGACATTAACAAATCTTACCAAGGATTTTCCACTGGTTGGATATTGATTCGGACGGGGTGTTAAAAGCAGTTCCGGTGAGATGAATTCTCCAACGAGCTGCAGGGTATATGCTTTTCCCGAGTCAACAGTCAGAGTATCTTTTAATATATCCGTTGTGCTCCCGGTTCCCCGAATTTTGAATTCGTGTGCACCAGGTTTCAGGTCAATGAAATAACTGACGAGCTTATATGTATGATTCGAAAGAACTTTTCTATTATTGATTAAAAGGTCTAATCCCGGGCTCCCCACTGAAGCATTTAAAAATCTAATTTTTGCACCTGAACCAAGTGAGGGAGTAGTCGGTGTTGTGGGTAATTCATAAATGGGGCCACAGCTGAGAAAGAAAAGAGAAAACAATACTATTCCAAAAAAATGAATAGAATATCGTATTAAAATTGTTTTGGAAATTATAGTATTGTGAACAATATTTTTGTTTTTTATGTCAAAATATTTTAGGAGGTTTTTACCATTTTCCATATTCCATCAAACATCTTCCATTGCGGCTTGCCGCACTATGTTTCTCATCTCACCGAAATCAATTTACTGGAAGATACAAAACGTTGTGCAGGATGAAAATACCATCTCCGCTCATCAGAACCAGCTGAAAAGCGTCTGTGATTCAGGTTCAGAATCCATTAAAAGATCAAATGAAATTGGTGAACTTACAGTTCCTGATATAAATCCCAAAATATATGCAGTGTAATTTCTTCCGCCGTCTAATAGCATCCTACCGTATTTCAGGGTGTCGGTCGTACCTGCTTGATAAATGGCAACATCTACCGGACCTGCAGGATACTCGACATAATTTGAGACTCCACGAAAACTTAACGTTACAAAATTCGGGGGACGAATATCTGAAGTAGTCAACTTAATGTACACAGATGGCGCATTCGCAGATGCGTGAACTACCCGCAAATTCGCTTTATCGCCTCCGACAGTTTTTGAAGGAATTTCATAGACTAATCCACCGAGATTTAAATAATTATTCAAAGCCAGGAACATGTAAAATTTATCAAGATCAAAATTATATGATGAACCAAATAGGGGAGTAACACCGCCAGATTCAACAACTTTAATGTTTCTGGAACCGGCTTTTATCTTCAAAACCGAAGAAGCCAATTTGAACGGCTGATCAGTAAGTATTTTTACGTCATCGACTAAGAAATCCAATTGCGGTGCGTCGCTTGAAGCATGCAAAAAACGAATCCGTGATTCACCCGATCCGAAATTATATAGCACCTGTGCACGTGCATCGGAATCATTTAAAAAATTCATATCGACTTTTTGCGTTTCAAGTCCACCAATAATGCCTGTCATAAATGCACTATAAGTTTTTCCTGACTCAAGATGCGCAACAACTGTCATGATCACCGAGTTCGTACCAGATGTCAAAACAATGATGTTGTTCTTTCCGGATTCGGTTTCCAAATATTCAGTTACGTTTCCGAAATTAATTCCTTCAATTATTCTCGTTCCTTTTTCATTCACGATTTTTATATCGACAGTTCCGGAAATGTCTTTTGTTCCATGGAAAAATCTTATTTGGGATTTTCCCGTGCCGATAACTTTTGGAACACTTTCTAAAATGGTGTATTGGTAGTTTTCTAATCTATCGTATGTAACAATCGTGTAGATCTTCGTTGGGTCGACTGTAATACTAAACTCACTCAGAAGCACGGGAGGATTGGCGACTGTTTTGATCTGCATTGTTCGCGACCCGCTACCGACGTTATAGATTGCACTGGCAGTTTTATAGCTTGCACTGCTTGCCAGCTTTTTAGTTGCAACAATAAAATCGAGCTGCGTAGTTTTTGCAGTAAGGTTTATGAACCGCACTCCGGTTTGCCCGGGTAAGAATGTGAATGGGGATGTAATTTCATCAGTCGGAAATCTGCGGCTGAGACCATCGCAGGAAGCAAATACAATTGTCAACAGTAACATTCCGCTGACGACAAGAAACCTTGATACAATATTTCTTGACATTTTCTCTAAATTCTTTTGGCAAATTATAAGATATTTTTTTGATATATGCTACTAAAAAATAACAAGTTAGAGGATTTTCTTAAAATTCTTTTTTAAGTGGATTGGGTAAGATTTTTAGATAAAAGAGGGTGAATAATGGAGTAATTCCTTGTTCGATTTTACCATAAACGGATAAGTTATAAAGGTTCAGTAGAATTAAACTCTAATACCAATTCGCCTTCGGCGAACTAAACAAACATGTCCTGACGACAGGTCAGGATTCAAAATTCCAAATACGAACAATCGATTAAGCACTGGATATTAAAGCAATTTTTTATTCAGATGTTCAGCTTGTTAATTATTCAGATGTTTGGAATTCTATTGAAAAGTCAGCAGAAAGACATTCGACATTCAAAATTCGATATTCATTATTCATCATTCCCTCATTTCCATTTTACATTCTACACTCTACACTCTACACTATTAAATCACTCCCATCTAATTGCTTCAAGCGGAATTGTCTTTGCCGCTTTCTTTGCAGGATACAAACCTGCGATTGTAGATAGCAGTAATGCTAGAAATGCAATCGCGAGAATGTCGAGTAATCGGATCTCCACCGGAAGTGCATCAATTATGTACACAGAAGGATCGAGCGGATAAAGCTTATATGTAATTTGAAGAAAACAGATGAATAGACCGAGAATCACGCCGAGCATTGTTCCGATCGTTCCAACAAGGACACCTTCGAATAGAAATATTTTTAAAATGCTTCTATCGTTTACTCCCATCGCTTTCAGAACACCAATATCTCTTTTCTTTTCGATCACAGTCATTGTAAGCGAGCCGAAAATGCTGAAAGTTGCCACAGCAATTATTAGACTGAGAATGATATAAGCCGACCATCTTTCAATCAGCATTACAGAATAGAGTTGTTTATGTAGATCGAACCAGGTGCTAACCTCGACATACTTCGGATCTGAGACTTTTTGAAATTTCAATTTTGCTGCATTCGCATCATTTATGTTCTTTAATCTTATATCAAATCCATTAATTGAATTTTTTGATTCAAGGAGACCTTGAGCGATCGGTAAAGGTGCATAAACATTAAAAGCATCAATATCTTTATTATGTGAATTATAAATTCCTGCTACAACAAACATTCGCATCTTGGGGGGTGAGTAGGAGAGCAAAGCGTTCTCAAATCCAACCGGGCTGACAATTGTAACCGTATCACCGAGGAGAGTTTGCAGACGGGTTGCTAAATTCAATCCAATAATAATAGGTATAACCGGTTGATTTGGATTCAAATCATATTTCCCGATGACAATATTATTTTTAAGTCCGGTTAATTCATGCTTCGCATCTGAGCCAATTCCGTAAAGATTGACAACACGAATTATTTTGCTTGAATAAATTACAACTTTTCCTTCGACGAATGGAGAATACGATTCAAGTGAAGGATAATTTTCAATCTCCTGCTCTATCTTAGAATAATCAGAAATTCCAACATGACTTTTCGCCTCAATCTTTACATGCGGATCAAAATTAACGAGAATTTGTGTTACCATGCTTCCGAAACCATTGAATATGGAGAGAACAACTATCAAAGCCGCCACCCCAACCGTTATTCCGAGAATTGAAATGAAAGAAATAACTGTGATGAAATTCAATTTATGTTTTGAAATTAAATATCTTAACGCTATGAACTTTTCGAATTTCATGTTATGAAAATTTTATCGCACTGATCGGATTACTCTTCGATGCAAGTGTTGCGGGAATATATGAGGCAAGTACCGCCAATGTGATGCTCGTAATTGATGTAATTAAAAACGAATCTAGAGAAATTAGAATCGGAACTTTGCTTATAAAATAAATCCCTTCGGGTATTTTAATTATGTCGTAATTTTTTTGTAAGTACAGAAGGCAGAGTGCAAGAATATTTCCGATTAAAGTTCCGAGAACTCCAATTACAAAACCGTTTATTAGAAAGACTCTTTTAATTTGCCGGATCGAAGCGCCAAGCGATTTAAGTATTCCGATTGCATTTGTTTTTTCAAGCACTATCATAAGAAGTGTTGCAAGCACATTAAAAACCGCGACAATTATTATCAGACCAAGCACGATTGGAATTGGTTTTTTCTGAAGCTCGATCCAGGTAAAAATGTTTCTATGAATTTGGAAGACAGACCTTGCATAAAAAGGATAACCAAGCGATGACATTAGTTTATGTGAAAGTGAATCCGCGACGAAAGCATCCTTAAGCTTAATGTCATATCCTGACACCCAAGTGCCATATGAAAATAATTCCTGCGCTGAATGAAGATGTACGTAAACGTTTAAATCATCGTACTCTGAAATTCCAGATTCATAGATTCCTGCAACTCGAAATTGCAATATGTTCGGAGGATTTTCTGGTGAGGGAAGCACGAATCCTCTCAGAGCAAATATTGTAATCTTATCATCTATTTTGGCACCAAGTTTAGCAGAAAGTTTTTTCCCGATTATTATGGATGGTAATTCTCCTGTCTCGGAAAGTTCATAACTCCCTTCAACGATGATTTTTTTCAGTTCGGAAATGTCAAACTGCGGTAGGATACCTTTTACGTAAACACCTTCACGGCTTTGTGAAGAACGGAGAAGTGCAAGCTGTCCTACATACGGTGAAATAGAAATTATCTGCGATGAATCAATTTGATTAATCGCAGGAATAGAGACATCATATGGTGGAAGCATCTGTCCCTCAAATGCGGAAAGGTCAATGTGCGAATAAAGTCCAACCAGTTTTGTCTGTATTTCATTTTGAAAACCATTAACAACGCTTAGAGCGATTATAAGAACTGCAACTCCGATGGCTACTCCCGTAATGGCTATGAAAGATATCGCTGAGATAAATTTCGATTCCTTTTTTCCAAGTAGAAATTTCTTCGCTATAAACAGTGTGAAGCTCATTTTCTGGACAAATATAAATAAAAATGATGAGAGTTTTAGTCGAGGCTTGCATCAGCAGGTCATTTGCTAGTGTAATGATTTGTTAGTTGGTTTACTTTCACTATATTTGCAGCAAAAATATCTTATGGCAAGTATAGGAAAAATTGTTCTGACCCCAAAAGAAGATCAAGAATTGCTTATGTGGTCAAGGTCGTCAAAAATGGATT
>JAHJVF010000291.1 GCA_018828505.1 Bacteroidota bacterium
AAAAAGTGCTTAATGATGTCTCTTTTTACATCTTTTCACAGTTAAGATCATCGCGTAATCTTTAAAAGCTTAAAATTAAGTTGACGCTAATGCGACTTGTCGGGAGATTTAGGGTGAGTTACTGATAATTAATAACTCAACGAATTAACTATACATGCTGCAGGCAAATTGGTAGTATATCAAGATACTCATTTTAATTAAATCTTTAACAACAGTAAAAACTTGTTCAGGTTCAAGCTCGTTCATGCAGCGAAAGTGTTTTTCAGGACATGATTTTTGCCCATGTATTCCGCAGGGTTTACAGTAAAGATTCTCAATTTGGATTACCTTATCAATCTCACGATAAGGATAAAACCCAAATTCAGGGATTGTCGATCCATAAATTGTCAAAACCGGACAGCTTGTAAGAGTTCCCATGTGTGTTGGAGCGCTGTCGTTACAAATCAGCAAATCACATTTATCAACAATGGAAATTGACTCACTAATGCTCAATCGCCCTGTAAAATTTATTATATCAGCATTTGATTTAAAGTCCGATGTAATACGATCCGAATTTTCCAAATCTTTCAGACCGCCGAGTAGAATCACTTTATAGCCAATAGAAATGAGTGAATCAATCAGACGAACGAAATAAGTTTCGGGATATTTTTTTGTATACCACTCTGAAAATGGAGCGATACAGATAATTTTTGATTCGGATTTTATCCAATCGGTTAACTTCTCATTTATAGGATTTTCAAATATTTTGATCGGAATTTTTCCCTTCCAATCACTCACTTCCACAAACTCCGAGATCAGCGCTAAATTTCTCTCTATTTCGTGTTTATCTTTTCGATATTCGACTTCATCGGTGTACAAGAAAGAAAAGCTCGCTTTATCAAAACAAATTCGTCTGGGAATTCTACTTAAAAATGATATTAGACTACTCCGAAAAGAACGATGAGGCGAGATGAGTAAGTCATATTTTTTAGATCTAATGGTTTTAATTAATTCAATAGTGTTCTTTATGTTTTTATTTCTCTTATCGAACACAATCACATTATTGAGGTCGAGAGAAATCTCACCAATTTTTTTAGCTTCGGGTCTCACGACGATATCAATTTCCGCATTTTGAAATATTTTTCGTAGATGATGGATCATCGGAAGGGTGAGTAAAACATCGCCCAAAAAAGCAGTTTGCAGTATTAAGATTTTCCGAAAGTTCTTTTTCAATGCTTCCATCGATCATGAAACCAAAGCCACTGTTCGGGATGTTTTTTAATAGTATCTTCTAACACACTTAGGTAGCTTTTTGTTATCTGTTCTATTTTGTCAGATTCCGATAAATTATCATCAGCTTTTATTTCGACAAGATCAACCTCATAAAAATTATCTTTTTGCCGTACAGCTAAACCGATTAGAATGGGAGCTCCAGTTTTCACCGATAACGTAGCAGGTCCAACAAAGACAGAAGTTTCTTTTCCAAACAAAGGTAGTTTCATTGAACCTTCGCCTGCTCTTTGATCAGCGACTAATGCAATAATATTTTTACTGAGAAGTTCCCGGTATATATCTTTTACAGAAATGCCAAGCCGCACCACCTCATTTCCCCATTTGCAGCGCATATCATTTATGTATTTATCTACAAGGGGATTACGCAATGGTTTAACTATGATGGAATATGGTATGCCTATCGTAAGTGCAGCCGAAGCCGCAAGTATTTCCCAATTTCCAAAGTGAGCGGAGAGAAACATTAATCCCTTATTTTTCTTCAGACATTGGTGGATAAGCTCCGGTTGTTTTATCCGTACCATAGATTTCAAACTTTCAGTATCAATAACCCGCAGGTAGAAGATCTCAATAAGTACGATAAAAAAATTGACATAAGATTTAAATAAAACTTCATTTAATTTTTTTTTATCAAATTTAGGGAACACAAATTGAAGATTTTTTCGGGCAACTTCTTTACGGAGCGGTATGAAATGATAAAAAAGAAAAGCCAGTTTACTTGCCAGCTTTCTCGAAACTCTCAATGGAAACAGTGTAACAAAATATGAGAGAATGTTAAATAGAAAAAACTCGATCTTATTCTGCATAATAATTTAATACTCATTTAATAGATTTATTTACATAAATCCTGCTCTG
This sequence comes from Bacteroidota bacterium, assembly GCA_018828505.1. GTDB lineage: Bacteria > Bacteroidota > Ignavibacteria > Ch128b > Ch128b > JAHJVF01. The sequence continues at coordinate 2,125 of JAHJVF010000291.1, forward strand.
GATATCCCTGATATCGCTTCGTATACTACTTTTCGTATCTTCGTCTCTAGAATAAACCAAATACTTTTCGAAATTCTCAATTGCTTTGGGGTAGTCTCGATTTATATAATAAATAATTCCTGTATTCCTATACGCATCCGCAAAAGTTGAATCTAGTTTGGTGGTATGCTCAAAATTGTTTAGAGCGTTTATCCAATTAGATCTTTGGACATTGAGAAGACCCAAATTAAAGTACGCAAGAAAATAACGTGGATTTTGGGTAATTGCACGATTATATGCAATTTCGGCTGATTTCAAGTCTCCCGCTAGACTTAAGGCATTTCCTAAATTTACATTCGTTATATAATAGTTACGCAACATTAAAGACTTCTTATATAATTCTATAGCTTTGGAGTACTCTTTTTGGTTAAAATGAAAGTTCCCTTGATTCAAATATACGTCATATTCACTAAAGTTGTATTTGGGGACAAAAATAATGTTAATTAAAACTATTAAACAAATCACAATAAGCGGGTTGAGAAGTAATTTTAGCTTCTTCTTACTGATATTAACTATGAAGAAATTGATAGTATATCCAGAAAAAACAATAAGAAGCGGGATCAAAGCTAATCTGTACCTACCATTCACAAAAAATGAAATTGTACCCAAAGTATAGCATAAAATGAAGATGAGGTATAATGAATAGTATTTTCGTTTTGCCCAGAGAATAAAAAACGCTGGAAATGCAAGAAGTGAAAGAATAAAAAAGGAAATGAATGGCATCTTCAATATTGTAGAATATTCTTTACCAACAAAATCTATATCCATCATAGACGACTGCGCATTTTCAGAAGAACCAATAAACAAGTAAAATTTTCGAGCGAAAAGAGTTAAAGCTTCGAGAGGTTCTTCAATAATGTAATCCATACCCCGATTAAACCAGTAATTTGAGACCTCAGAAGATTTAAGCTTTTTAGTTAAAACATATTCCGCATAATTCTTCCCCGATAAATCATTGTAATAATCAAACTCAATTGGGGCTATAAAAATCCCTTCGGATTTTGGATTATTACCAAGGTAAAAATTTATACCTCCGTTTGAAGTAATAATGATTAAATCATTTGCCACAACCAAATTACGAATAGTTACTGGCATAATAATTATTATCAACCCCAGAGAAAAGGTAATGATTGTTTTTGTAAATTTTGTTTTACTTTCTTTATGTACTTTCTGGGAATAGAGAAGCCATAAAATAACGCCAGGAAAAAATATCAATATATTTGCTCTAAAAATTGCCGCTATTCCTATGAGCATCCCAGTAAGAAATGCCCACTTCTTATTAATCTCAAAATTAAATTTCGATAAAAGTAAAATGAGTATGGATACAAAAAATACCTGAAGTGTCTCTGAGAGAATTAATGCTGAATAAAAAATCAATGGACCATAAACTGCCGTGATCAATGCCGATATATATCCGACTTTAGAAGAGTGGAAATTTCTTCCAATCAAATATATGATGAATATATTAATGGAACTGAATAATACCTGAATTATTCCAACCAGTAAAAACGATTGACCAAAAATCGAGTAAATGATCGCCAGAAAATAAGGGTACGCTGGGCTCATGAAGAATACATCTTTGCCTACCCACTCTCCTGACGCAATTTTAACAGCCCAATCATGATAAATTTTGGAATCTGAAAAAAGATTGCTGAAAAAAGGAGTAGAACTTAATTCAAGTACACAGGTAATACGTATAAGAAAGCCAAAAAGGACAATAAATATAACGTACTTCATTTCACTTCTATCAAATGATAATAATGGCAGATTTTTAGGATAAGATTCATTATTACTAATATTTTTCAAATTGTAAGAAGAATTCTTCCCTTTTGTTATTTTTTTACTCATGTCTTATATAATGAATTAAGTAAATTAATTTGAAATCTATTGGAGACATGGAGATATAATCAATAGTTGTGTAAATACATTAAGCAGCAGTGACATATGTTTTATTTAATAAAATTATAATTCGACTTTAAATAGTTTCCAATAAGTAATACGCCTTTAACCTTTTTTAAGATTTGGCCAATACTTTGAAATTAATAAACAGCTGACTACCGAGTTTTTTTCTTTCTCACCATATTTGTTCTTAGCTTTACCGAAGTAAATATTTATTTTATAAGATTTGTTTGGTTATACTCTTCCAGAACTCTTTTTACAGAAAACGAAGGGATTTATCATATATTGACTTCAATCTGTGTCTACTGTCGGATTATGTTTTTTGTCATTCAAATCTATCTATTTGTAGACAGGTTTTAGGAATCACCGCTTACTTTTTGATCCTATCTGACTTTCGACAGATTTTACACAACTACTCAAATTTACTTTAATGATAGAGTATTTTCTAAT
>JAHJVF010000292.1 GCA_018828505.1 Bacteroidota bacterium
GGCGAAAACTTCTTGAAGAGAGATATTTATTTTATCAAGCTCTAAATGCCTTCACTGAAGAGCTTTATATCTCTTACCCGAAAGCCGACGAAAAAAAAGAATTTATTGTTTCCGATTTTCTGAAATCTCTTGAGAAAATAGTTGAAATTAAGCCCCTCGATTTAGAAGAGTTTAAGAATAAAATATTTACAGTTAATGAATTTTACTCTGAAGTCGACTCGCTTCCTTATGCCGAAATACAACAGCTTAATGATGAGCAGCAACAACGAGTTAATTCGATTCATAAAATCAGAGAACGACTTTCCAAGCGAAACAAAAACGAAGCCGATGATGAATTTTCCGGCTTTATCACTCGAACAGAGTTACTGAAAAATCTACAAAATCGGAATAAGGAGAAATATTTCTCTATTACCGAACTTGAGACATTCGCGAAATGCCCTTACAAATATTTTCTTTCAAATATTCTCGATCTATATGAAGAGGAAGAAGTTGAGGAAGATGTAACTCGCAAAGAAATTGGGCTGCTGCTTCACAGGATTCTACAGCGATTTTTCTCGAAGTTGAAAAATGAAAAACGTCAATTTTATGCAGAACTTGATTCGAAAAAAGATGAACTCTACGCTGAATTAATTTTAATTGCAAAGGATGAAGTGGAAAAGATTAAAACTGTTAATCCATACTTTTTCTTGGTCGAAGAATATTTTCTCGGATCTGAAAAAGTAAAATCTGCACTTGAATCATTTTTACAGTACGAACAAGAAAATGAAGTAAGAATCAATCCCTTCGAATTTGAAAAATATTTGCAAGTTGAATTAAATACAGTGGATGGAGAAGCAATTCGATTGCGGGGAAAAATTGACAGGATTGATTTTGATGAGAAAACAAAATCAATTCGAGTTATAGATTACAAAACCGGAGCGTATCTGCCCTCTGCTCAGGATATTGCCGACAATGTATCACTTCAAATGCCGCTTTATTTGAAAATGTGTGAAAAAGCTTTTGAAGACCAATTCAAAAAAATTACCCTCAGTGATTCCATTTTTTTACAGATCAAAAAAGAAGCTGCGAAGTACAAGATCAACGAGCTTTCTTTGCGTCGTATGCTAAAAGCAAAGAGTAATGATGAATTTATTTCTGCGGTAAATGAAAAATTAGACGAGGTTAAAACAATGATCTCCGCAATAGCAAGCGGGAAATTCAATTTGACCAATCTAAAAAACTACGAATATAGAATTTGTCGGAACTGCAATTTTTCACCGGTCTGCAGGGTGAACTCTGTTGCCCAAAGTTGATGTATTAACTGCTTTCCCTTGAATATCCGAATTTCATTGACTTGGATATTTACTTTTGCGAAATTGATATAGTTAAATGCAACAGGAGGTTACAATGGGTTTAAATATACGCAGTATTATTTCCACACTTCTTTTTGTTGCAATAAGTTTCAGTGTTGTTCCTGCCCAACAGAAATTAACACTGAACAAAATCACAACTCAATCTGAAACAGAGTTAGTTAATCTGATTTTATCAAATTTAGGTGTTAATTAATCAAAAAGGAGGTTAAGATGAATATAAGATGGCTAAGTTTTTTCTCCCGGTTAAATATCAAACAGGTAAAAAATCTTTTTATCATTTCTGTTTTTTTATTTAATACCACTTTGTTTTCCCAAATCAAGTTTGACTTTATTAACATTAACAGAGTATTGATGTGGACATATAATAGCGGAAGCGGTTCACAACATCCCTATACGGGGGGGAATGGTTTTTATTGGCCCTATGATTCGTCCGCTGGAATATATACTACTTCAATATTTGCGGATGGACTTCACATTGGAGGAATCATTAATGGCGATACAGTTGTAAAAGCTAATATGTACAAAGATATAGGATTCCAACCCGGAAATATTTTACCAAACGGAGAACCAGCTAATCCAGCAGACTCGATATTCAAGATATGGAAGATCAGAAAGAATTGGAAAAATCTACCTCCTTGTCCTTTCAGAGACAGATTGGAGTACGATTATAATAATTGGCCTATCCAAATCGGTGCGCCCTGGATTGATGTCAATAATGACGGAATTTATACGCAGGGTGTTGATTCTGTCAAATTTTATGGCGATGAGACGTTGTTCTTTGTTTATAATGATTTTGATACAACAACTTATTTACCCAATTGGAAAAGAAGGTCAATTGGTCTTGAAATCAAAACTATAATTTATGGATATGATTCAACAAATTTTCTTGGTGATGTTGTATTTAAAAAATATCAGATAATTAATAAAGGAAATTATACAATCAACGATGCCATCATTTCGTATTGGAGTGATGATGATTTGGGCTTTGCAGGTGATGATTATATAGGGGGTGATAAAAATCTCTGTTTAGGATATACTTGGAATAGCAGTGATAGTGATTATGTTTATGGTAATCCTGCTCCATCAGTAGGACATTTTGTTCTTCAATCACCTATTATTTCCGGCTTACCGCAAGACAGTGCAAGATTTAATGATGGATGGAAGAAAGGATATAAGAATATCCCTATTTCATCTTATAATCCATGTTTCAAAAACAATTCCTTGCTTACAAGGGATCCGAGTAATACTATTCAAGCGTACAACATAATGAATGGTTTTAAGAATTTTGGCCACTCGTATATGGATCCTTATACCGATCAACCGACTTTATTTCCTTTATGCGGGGATCCTGAAAGCGGAATAGGATGGTATGAAGGAGACGGTTGGCCTGCGCCAGCACCAAGTCCCTTTGATCGACGATTATATATCAATTTTGGTAGGTTCACTATAGCACCTCAAGATACACAGGAATTCGTTGTTGCGATTGGTATGGCGCGAGGAAGCAGCGCAAAAAATAGTGTAACCAAGTTAAAGCAGTTAACATTTAACGTCCATAGATTTTACGGTAATGATTTTATTACTTCTGTTGATAATGAATCTTTAACAGACCTTCCTTATAAGTTTCAGCTTTTCAATAATTATCCGAATCCATTTAACCCTACAACCGTCATCAGTTGGCAGTTACCAATCCACAGTCACGTAACGCTGAAAATTTATGATATTTTAGGTAGAGAAGTTGCAACACTTGTCGATGAGGTAAAAGAAGCTGGAGTTCACCATTATCCATTTTCCATTATACATTTTACATTATCCACTGGTGTTTACTTCTACGAATTAAAAGCTGGTGACTTTAGAGCTGTGAAAAAAATGCTATTTATCAAATAACAACAAAGTATCTTTTAGGTATTGTTAGCGTTATCTATAATTTTTATATTTTAGAGTGTAAAATAATTATTAGGTGCAGTATGAAGTATATAATAATAACATCTGTTTCTTTTCTCATCCTCATAAGCTTAAGCTGTAAAGACAAAGGAGTAAATCCAATAGAAGACTATCCACCGGGTTATCAACACGACATACCATGGCCGAGTATGGATGCCAATCCCTGGGCTATTCATCACGGGGATGCACAATTCACTGGCAGAAGCAGGTTTTCTGGCCCGCAATTAGGACAAATTGAATGGAGGGTTAAAATTCCTACAACAAATTTAACACACGATTCATTTCTCTCACCTATTATTGGCAGAGACTCAACAATCTATTTTGTATCATATAAAGATACAGCAAGCCCAGGCAGCTTCCTATATGCGATGAAGTTTGACGGAACAATTAAATGGTCTTTCCCAATTGAATCACCAACCGCTAAAAATTCTTCTCCACCAATAATTTCATCAGAAGGAACAATTTATGTAGCCGACTGGGCAAGCAATCTAACTGCAATAAAAAATGATGGGACTATGAAATGGAAACTAACTCTCTCCCGAGCAATTACAAGTATGATGAATTTAGATAAAGAGGGAAACTTGTATGGTTTTGCTTCAGACGGAATTCTATATTGTTTTTCACCATCTGGTAATATTAAATGGAGTTTAACTTTAGATAATTTTGGGTCATCATCAAGCGCTGTAGTTTTTTCTCCCGATGGTAACACTATGTACGTTACCGGCAGAAATCTTTATGCTGTGTCGAGAACTGGAGAGTTAAAATGGAGCTTTGATGGCCCTGGAGAAGGAACCCAAGATGGCACACCTTTAGTGAATACTCTGGGAGATATTTTCATTTTTTCCGGTATTTATTTAATTAGAAGTGATGGAACATTAAAATATGTTTATGTTGATTCAAGTGGTTTTATCCCGCATGACTGGGATCCAACAATTGATAAACTTGGTAATATCTATATAGGTGGCTACAATGGAATTATTTCTCTTAATTATAAAGGAGAACTGCGTTGGAGAAAATCTTATGATTTACATTATGCTTTTGGTTTAATAAGTGATAAAAACGGGATAGTTTATTTCTTAACGACTGATAATAAGCTAACTAGTATAGATTCTCTCGGTAATATGAAATGGCAGCTTCTATTAGATGGGAAAAGTTATTATTCCCCTGCTATTACAGAGGGGAGAATGTACTTAGGCACTGTACAAGGAACAGCAAAGTATTTTTATTCAATAAAATAAGGAAATTAAAAATGAAAAAAATAATTATTCCTTTATTTATTTTATCCAATATAATGTTCGCACAGGAGAATGCCCCCTTATTGGAGGACGAAGTTATTATTCATTTGATTAATTATAATAATACTCTTGTTACAGCGACTGCCACAAGAATATTAAATCAGGGTGCTAAGTGGTATCCATCATGGTTACCTAATCCCTATACTTTAATAGAAGATGAAGAATTTGATGTCGTAACTTCAAATAATATTTCTAAAATTGGAGAAATAGTTCCTCGAATTATTTTTGATACAGAGGGTGATCAAAATTACGATACGAAAAAAACTCTTGCTGTTTCGTTTTACAAATTAACATTTAGCAATAAAAGCTCATATTTTTATATAAATACACTTAGCAAAGATATTGACGATGTTCATATAACTTTTGATTACGGAAATGACAAATTATATTGGGGTGATTGTACTACATGTACAAATGAAATGAGTAATACTGATATTTTATATACTTTTGATACTTACATTACAGAAGGAATTGAAAATTATTGGCAGAATGGACTTTTTGTTGTTCCAAAACTTGGTCAAGATACTGTTTTAGTACCTCATATTATTTGGGGTCCAATTCCAAATTTCCAAGCAGATGGTTATAAAATTTATTGGAGCTTGAATACACAAGGAGGTCCTCCTGGTAATTTTAGCTTATTAGCTATATTAGGTGCAAACACTTATGAATACACTCACGAAGGGCTTGCTGCTAATGGAAATTGGAAAGCATATTATAAGGTAAAGGCGTACAACTCGACATCGGAATCGGGATTTACAAATACAGCAGAGATAGGTGTAGGAGGATTTTTCAAAGATAAAGGTTATGCTTACACAGATAATAACAATAAATTTACTTTACTTTCAAACTTTCCAAATCCATTCAATCCTGTGACAAATATCAAATTCCACCTGCCCGCCTCGTCATTCGCAGATAGGCAGGCGGGAATTCCAAAAACCAATCATGTAACATTGAAAGTATTTGATTTACTTGGCAGAGAAGTCGCTATACTTATTAACGAGCCAAAGCAAGTGGGTGAATATGAGATTGAATTTAATGCAAGTAAATATGGATTAACTTCGGGTGTGTATCTGTATCAACTGCGTTGTTACGACTTCTTGCAAACCAAAAAGTTTATTTTGATGAAATAGTTTTATCTCAGATTACATTAAAGTTTACCTGTATCTAATAATATTTTTAGGAAGAAAATCATTATGAGGAAGATGCGACAAATAACAATTGTCATAATCCTCTTTTTATTAACCCTGCCATACTTCTCTACTGCTCAAAATAAATTCAAAAAAATAGAAGTAATTAAAAATCTTTCCACATTGATTGAGAAAGATAGAAAAATGAATAAAGTTCTCAATTTAGTTCCTGATCCAATTATTAAAATTATACATATCCCAGGATCAGTTGTTGGGTATAATTTTTACGATAGAATTACAGGCGGAGGAATTGGTGAAAGAATATTGAACTTGGGAGACGGAACTTTAATGATTGGAACAATGGCTGCAGTTGATTCCAATTTAAGTTTAGCTACTCGTGGAACTTATTACAATTATTTTAATGGGACGTCATGGCTGGATACATCTTTTATTTGGAAAAGGATAGAGGCAGTGAAAAGAGGGGACGGAACCATAGGAGTATTCAAAACAACAAAGTCAGCAGTTATCTGCAGTCATACAGGGTTAAATGTTGCTGTTAATATTGGACCCCCGGATAATCCAAACTGGATCAATAAAATAGTACCTCCGTCGACAACTTGGCCGAAACTTGCCGTTGATGATGCTGGAGGACTATACTATGGTATTTATATTGTAGCTGGTGTCGTTGAAGATCCCCTTCGATTTATTTACTCACTAGATGGAGCATCAACATTTCATCAAAAATATTTAATAGATACTTCCTCAATCGAATGGAGATATGGTTACTTAAGCGGAATTGGTAGAGATTTGATGATTGCCGCTAAAAATGGAAAAATCGCCGTTGTTAATTTCCCTGCGGGTGGAAATGTTACTTTATTCTTATCGACTGATAATGGAACTAACTTTACAACTCGGACATTGTTTAATGCGATGGCGCAGGATTCTATGTTGAGTTCAATACCGTTTGATTCATCTTTCTTCCCTGCGAAGAAATATAAAATGTTAGATCTTTGGTATGCCGATGGAACTGGAGATGTTCACATTGATGGTGAGGGTAATGTTCATGCTGCTTGGGGGACAATTCAACTTGGCTATAGAATTTTAGTA
>JAHJVF010000293.1 GCA_018828505.1 Bacteroidota bacterium
ACAAATATTATTTCAGTCAACTTTTACTGAATGAAAGTGAAGTAGCAAATTAATTACAGTCAGCTTTAGCTGACTGGGAAAGACAAACCGAATAATTTTGGCTTCAGCCACATTCTCGATATTGCGGCTAAAGCCGGAGTTGTTTGTGAGTTCCTTTTTCAGTTCACTAAAGTGAACTGTAAGCGACAGATATTAATACAAAATCTGTTTATTGAAAATATAGGACTTCTATTATATACCATGTCGAACGAGTAATACAAATCGTTTTCTACTTTTGTGAAATTCTTAACCGGTTTTTAGCTCGCTCCATTGCAATAAAAGCTCTCTCATAATCTAAATCCGGAGCTTTTTCTGCAATTCTTTTCTTGGCACGGTCTAATGCAGCTTCTGCTCTTTTTACATCGATCGAATTTGATCTTTCAGTGGTTTCAGAAAGTACAGTAACAACGTTTTCCAGAACCACAGCGAACCCTCCGCTCGCTGCATAATATTCTATCGTATCATCCACATTTTGAATTTTAATTTGACCGATAGTTAGATTACTCAGCAATGGTGCGTGATTGAATAAAACTTGGAAACTCCCCGCTTCGCCGGGAAGTGTAACAGAATTCACTTCCTTCGAAAATACAACTTTGTTAGGAGTGATTATCTCAAGCTTAATGTTTTTCTCATCACTCACTTTGGAGCCTCTTGGCTTTTTCAACTGCTTCTTCAATGCTACCTACCATAAAGAAAGCTCCCTCAGGTAAATGATCATATTCACCGTTAATAATTCCTTTGAATCCCTTGATCGTATCTTCCAATTTCACATAACGGCCAGGTGTACCTGTGAATTCTTCCGCAACGAAAAATGGTTGAGAAAGAAATTTCTGGATTTTTCTTGCACGCTGAACAACTATTTTATCGTCATCAGAAAGTTCATCGATACCGAGAATATTAATAATATCCTGAAGGTCTTTATATGTTTGAAGAATTTCTTTAACTCTGCGAGTGATGGTGTAATGTTCATCGCCAACAACTCCTGGCTCAAGAATTCTCGAAGTTGAATCAAGTGGATCAACAGCGGGATAAATTCCTAACTCAGAAATTTGACGGCTTAAAACTGTCGTTGCATCAAGATGTGAGAATGCAGACGCAGGTGCAGGATCGGTCAAGTCATCAGCAGGAACATAGATTGCCTGAACGGAAGTAATTGAACCTTTCTTTGTTGAAGCAATTCTTTCTTGTAGTTCACCCATTTCAGTTGAAAGTGTCGGTTGATAACCTACGGCAGATGGCATTCGTCCCAACAACGCACTCACTTCACTCCCTGCCTGAATAAAACGGAAAATATTATCAATGAATAAAAGAACATCTTTCCCTTCTAGATCTCTAAAATATTCTGCAATCGTAAGACCAGTTAAACCGACTCTCTGCCGCGCACCCGGAGGTTCATTCATCTGACCGAAAACCATTGCCGTTTTTTCTAAAACTCCTGAACCTTTCATCTCAAGCCATAGATCGTTTCCTTCGCGTGTTCTCTCACCTACTCCTGAAAATACTGAATAGCCGCCGTGGAACTTTGCGATGTTATGTATCAATTCCATAATAATAACTGTCTTACCAACGCCTGCTCCACCGAATAATCCGGTCTTTCCTCCTTTGGAATATGGCTCGATAAGATCAATAACCTTTATTCCGGTCTCTAACATTTCCTTTCGAGTACTAAGGTCTTTGAACTCAACTGCTTTACGATGAATTGGGAGCTTAGTTTTGGTTTTGATTTCACCAAGACCATCGATCGGTTCGCCAATAACATTTAAAAGACGACCCAAAACTTCCGGACCAACTGGAACTTCAATCGGCCTTCCGGTATCAAATGCTTCCATTCCTCTTACGAGACCATCGGTCGAATCCATAGCAACGGTTCGCACTCTGTCCTGTCCTAAATGCTGCTGCACTTCACAAATTAAATCTTCACTCTGACCTTCGATAGATACACGCGGAATTTTAACTGCATTATAAATCTGAGGTAACTTATCACCTGAAAAATCAATATCTATGACCGGACCAATGATCTGAACTATCTTGCCTTGATTCATTTATTATCCCTTATTCTTAAAATTTTTGAGAACAAAAATAAGGATTCTCAAAAAGTCTTACAAATTTTTTCTCTCAGTCAATAACATCGTCCAAAACTTTTAAATATTTTTTGAATGCCTTGAACATCTTCTTATATTTATGAGCCGAATCAAAAAAGTAAATTGAAAAAAATAAAAAACGTATAAATAAGCGAATTTCAAAGCATTTTTTATCACTTATGACCTTTTTTGAGCAGGCTCATTTGATTGATTTTAATCTGAAAGGAAAATGATGAAAAGACATAGAAAATTGACGCTTTTCGCGATATTAATTGCATGTACTATTCTCATATCAGAACATCTTTCAGAACCAACTGAAGAAGACAAAAATCTTCCGGGGTCATTTGAAGCTCTGAATTGGTTCACAGAACAGAGAGCTTTTCCAAATGATGACATTCCGGGTAATCAATATTACAGAGAATTTCTGAAAACTAATTCTTCATTGAAAAAATTTCCGTTAAATAAGATTACAGACATCTGGCAAAACATCGGTCCAAAAAATGTCGGTGGAAGAACTTTAAGCATAGCGATCAATCCGATCGATACAAATATCGTCTGGCTTGGCTCTGCTTCGGGTGGATTATGGAAATCTGTCACTGGAGGTACAGGTTCTAATGCCTGGCATCAAGTTCCTCTGGGATTTCCTGTATTGGGAGTCAGTTCAGTAGTCATAGATCCTCTTTACCCATCGGTAATGTATGTTGGGACAGGCGAGACATACAATTATCAGAATGCAATAATGGGAGTCAGTATTCGAACTACGAGAGGTTCATATGGAATGGGAATTTTGAAATCAACTGATAGCGGATTGAACTGGAAGAAATCACTTGATTGGACTTATCAGCAAAATCGCGGAGTGTGGGATATTATTTTTAATCCATTGAATACAAATTAAGAAGAACACTGCAAGTTCCGGGTCAAAATACATGCATGTCGATCATCATGAAATCGTTTCTAATCCTCGTGATCCGAATAAAATATACATTGGAACAGACGGAGGATTATTTCGCTCAAATGATTTCGGAGAAAATTATTATGACTGCAACAGCGGATATGTAACAACTCAATTCTATGCCGGCTTTTCCAACTCGACTAAAGATTCAACACTGGCAATAGGTGGGCTTCAGGATAATGGCACCTGGATTTATTACGGTTCACCAAACTGGACAAAGGCAACCGGTGGCGATGGAGTTATGACCGCAATCAATACAACTAACGATAATTTATTATACTCATGTTCACAATACTTACAAATATATAAATCCACAAACCGCGGAATGAACTGGTCAACTATTCTTTCTTCATCGAGCAGCTCCATCACAAATTTTGTGGCTCCGCTGATAATTTCACCATCAAACCCAAATATTTTGTATGGAGGAAGAAAAAACGTTATTAAATCAAATCTTAATGGAAGCTCTTGGTTTGACGTTAGTTCAGAACTTGATGGAAATAAAATTCAAACTCTCGCAGTCTCCTTCACTTCGCCGGATACTCTCTATGCCGGTACTACACCGACATCATCAATCAGGGCAGGAGTTTTTAAAAGTGTTGACGGCGGAGTGAACTGGACAAATATTACCAGCATCCTTCCAAATCGTTATCCGATGGACATTGCTGTAAATCCGAAGAAAAGTTACGAGATATACGTTGCATTTTCCGGTTTTGGGACTCCGCATATTTATCGATCAACTAACGGGGGTTCAACTTGGTTAAATATTCAGGGCGATCTTCCCGATATTCCGTTTCAGTCAATTGTAGTCGATCCTAAATATGATAACATAATTTACGCAGGAACAGATTTAGGTGCCTACCTTAGTACAAACAATGGGGAATCCTGGCA
>JAHJVF010000294.1 GCA_018828505.1 Bacteroidota bacterium
AAAGGAGGAGTATGGCACAGCAAGCAACAGCTGGTTGAGCAATTGAAAGAATATATCAAAACCTATAACAAAACAAGGGCAAAGCCATTTGAGTGGACTTATGTAGGAAAAAGTAAGTGAATTTAGGAATCGCTACACTAGCTAAAAAATCAACATGGTAGATTGTTGCCATTGCAATATGCTGAGCATCAACAAGGTGCTTTCTATTAATAACTCCTTCTTGAATATAGCGCTTTGCCAATAACCGTGCTTCGTCGTCAAGTTCTATCATAAAAAAATAGTCAACAGGAACTGATTGAATAAGTTTCTTGACTTGGTTTGGAGCTTTTTCTAATTCTTGTAGAGTTTGGTCGGAAACAACTGCAACCTTTTTACCTTTTCTGAATTCATCGAAAAGTTTATTAGACCATTCTGCAAACTCTTCATCAAAGCAACCACCAATTACCGATGTATCAATGTAAATTTTCATCAAGCACAAAATAAGGAGTTCATTGACATTTCACAAACGCATTGCAGCTATCGTGTGCAAGCAACACGCCGTGCCGCCGAACAAAACTCTATCAAATGACGGCGGCATGGAGCGAACTCAACTGAACTGCGCCACACAAGGAATCAACCAAGCCTACACAAATGAGTGAGTGTCGTGCTTTTTGCTGTTATGCGCAGCGCCGCCGTGTCCATTTTGTCAGATTAACTTGTTAGCCCGCAAGCACGTCCTATTAGAGTCTGTAACCCAAGAGAATTCTGAAATGGTTTTCGCGAATGTTTAGAAGCTTATCGAATTCAGCTTTCTCAAGCTGAGTGATTCCAAACCAAGACTCGCCCGAAACAGACCACGGAGCAAGGATAAAAGACAGTCGCACGCCTGCGTTTGTAGAGCTATTCTTGAAGAAGATGTTATCTTCGTGTTCCTCCCAGCTTCGGGGAGTGGTTTGGTTGTAAGATCCGTAATAACGAGTGAGCATTCTTAGGTGTCGGTTATGCTTAAGACCTCCTCCGAATGCTATGTACCCGACCGTATATGTGGTGAAGACCCCGATGTCTATAGCATCGATCCAAAACTCGTCCTTATAGCCATTGGGTTCTTGAATACTCCGACCGCCAAAACGGTTGAATCCCAGAAACAGGCCTGCCCGAATCTCATCAAAAATGGAAACCTGATAGCTTAGACGGAATGTGGGAGTAAAAGAGAATTCTTGGCGCGTCTTTTCCTGCTCGGCGACGAAGGGCGGATGGGGGTTGATATGCCATTTAAGTTGATTGTGTCCTCCTCCAACTTCGATGCCAAGACCATCAGGGAATGATCCGAGAGACTGGGATCGAAGGGAAACGAAAGTAGAAAGAAGACAGATGAGTATTGGCGGAATCAGTTTCATAATTCAGCTCATTCGTGTTTGCGGGTTAAGTGAGATTCGGCGGCGTTGCGCATAACTAGTGTAACAACACATATATATGTGTTTATTTTCTTTATGTCAGTGATTACTTACAACTCATTCAATTTTTAAACCCCCGACGATTTACCACGTCCCATTCTATATTAGAATAAAGTCTATTTTCAGAAACCATGCTTAAAGACATAAAATTAGAACTCTCACAAAAAATTTATCGAAGTTTTATATTAATGTCAAACACTTTTGTGTTTGATAATTTGCATAAGCTCATTATCAAATGAAGCTAGCGAATGTAATTTCTAGGTTGTCACGAACCTCCGTCGGCTGACGGATCGTGACATGAATAATAGAAATGACATATCTTAAGTTTCTTATCAACGACTCGAGATATGTCATTTCTTTAGACATCTAAAAATATCTGGTTATTAAATTCAACCTACTTTATATTGAATTAAGTTTATGCAGATAAAAGAAAGTTTTATAATGGCACTCTCGTCGATGCGGGCAAACAAGCTGCGTTCGTCATTGACTTTGGTTGGAATTGTAATTGGATTGTTTTCAATAATTGTAGTGATGACTTCGATTGGAGCAATTCAAAGTAGTATAGAAACTTCGTTGAATCTCTTAGGTACGAATACATTTATAGTGCAAAAGTATCCTGCGTTACGAATGGGTGTGCATAGCTGGCGTAAATACAGAAACCGTGAGGATATCACTGCTGAACAAGGAATTGAACTGAAACGCCGGGCTAAGCTTCCTCTTGCCGTTGGAATGCTTCTCGAAAGAGGAGGAAGAACAGTCAAATACAAGGACAATTCAACAAATCCAAATGTATCCGTTCAGGGAATTAATACTGATGCAATGCAGACTCTTAACATCGTTGTTGAGTCCGGGCGTGGATTAACGAATCAAGATATCGAATTCTCAAAAAAAGTCTGTGTGATAGGAAATTATCTCGTCGAAAAACTTTTTCCCTATAGTGATCCAATTGGGGAAACAATTAGAGTTGATGGACATAATTTTCTAGTTATTGGTGTTTATCAAAAACGTGGCGGCGTACTCGGAAGCGGACAGGATAATTTCGTCTCAGTTCCAATTACGGTATTTCAGCAAAATTATAGTAAAGATGCTGGTGGAGCAATTACTGTTACTGCCGCAAGCAGAGAATTATATCAGCACACACTCGAAGAAGTTGAAGGAATATTAAGAACGATCCGGAAAGTATCGCCACAAAAAGAAAATGATTTTGAGATCGTCTCAAATGAATCAATGCTAACCCAGGTCAATGATATAACTAAATATTTTAAGATTGGTGCTGCTGTTATTGCATTCATTGCATTGCTTGCTGCCGGTGTTGGAATAATGAATATTATGTTAGTTTCCGTAACGGAACGTACTAAAGAAATTGGAATTCGTAAATCCATCGGTGCAACCAGAAAAAATATTTTATCACAATTTATGATGGAAGCCGTTATAATTTCACAAGTTGGGGGAATTGTCGGAATTGTACTTGGAATTATCGGCGGAGCGGTTATATCTTCTTACTTAAAGATCTCTGCAATACTTCCCGTTGATTGGATAATCATTGGATTACTTGTTTGTTCATTTGTCGGAATTTTGTTTGGAGTTTATCCCGCGTATAAAGCAGCAAACCTCGACCCCATCGAAGCACTTAGATATGAATAATATTATCTTTGCGTAGCGAGACTAATTTTACTAAGTGTAACGAAAATCTTATTTCACAGAAGTTACTCAGATTTGAAAAACTAATATCAAAATTCTAAATTTCAAACAAATTTAAAAAACTAAATTCAAAACAAAATAATTAAATATTGCATATTTCATTAATTATTTGAGATTTTGGATTTGTTTAGTATTTAGTCCGCCAAGGCGGACGGATTTAGAATTTAAGCTTTTTGTAGCGTCCTATATGATTTTGCGTAACTTCAGTTATTTCAATTATTTGCTGCGAATCTTTTTTAAATATTTCATTCTACTTGGTTCAATATTTTTATTGCATCAATCCGCTGAAGCAAACCCCGGCTTTTTAATTGAGACGAAAACAGACACAATCCGCTTCATAAATAAAAGTGAATTTTTAATTGACTCTGTTTACCTCATAGATTCGATCTTATCCGTTTCACTGAATGGCAGAGAATTGCTGAACGAAGATTTTAGCTTCTCCACTCACGATCAGCTGCTTAAACTAAATATTGAAGTCGATTCTATATTTGAAAACGTCCTAATTGTTACTTATCGATTTCTTCCCATTAAAAAGAACATTATTTTTTTTCAAAACAGACTTGTTGTTAAAAGAGACACATCCATTGGCAGAGAAATTCAAGCGGTTGAAAAAAAATCAACTCCTTTTTCTTCGAGAGATTTATTTGGCTCACAACTTGAGAAAAGCGGTACACTGGTAAGAGGTTTTACTGTTGGAAGTAATAAAGATCTTACGCTTAATTCCGGACTTCGTTTACAGCTTGCAGGAAAATTAAGCGATGATATTGAAATTGTTGCGGCGCTGACTGACGAAAATTCACCAATTCAACCCGAAGGGAACACGCAAACAATTCAGGAATTGGATAAAGTTTTTATCGAACTACGTCATAAAAATGTGCAGGGAACTTTTGGTGATTTTCAGATTGAAAAAAGTATCGGTGAATTTGGAGTTATCAACCGTAAACTGCAAGGATTGCAATCACAGTTTCAGCTTGGCGATGAATTAGGCGGAAGCATTTCGTATGCATCGTCACGTGGAAAATTTAACAGTCAAAATTTCTTTGGACTTGATGGCGTACAAGGTCCATACCGGCTTTCGGGTGTTCATGGGGGAAGAGAAATAATCGTAATAGCCGGAACGGAAAAAGTTTTTATTAACGGCGAACAGCTTGCCCGCGGTGAGAATTATGATTACACCATCGATTACAGCACCGGCGAATTATTTTTCACTCCAAAGAAAATAATAACTTTAAGTACACGCATCTCAATTGAGTTTGAATATACAGATAGAAAATATGAAAGGAATTTTTTCGGCTCGACAGTTTCCTCAAGATTGCTCAAAGGTAATTTGCAGATTGGGGCGAGTTATTTCCGTGAAGGGGACGACCAAAATGCTCCGATTGATATATCCCTCTCAGAAAATGATAAAAGCATCTTGACAGCGAGCGGTAATGATCGCTTCAAAGCTTCGAAATCAGGTGTGAAATATGTTGGTTACGATTCACTTGGAATACCGCAAGGTTTATATGTCGAAAAGGATACAGTAATAAATTCACAGGTTTTCAAATACTATTTGTACTTACCTGGAAATGTTCAAGCACTCTACAATATCAGTTTCTCATTTGTCGGAGTCGGAAAGGGAGACTACGTAAAATCCGGCATCGGACAGTTTAAGTTCGTTGGAGTTGGGATTGGAAGTTATTTACCGATTGCCTTACTCCCATTGCCTGAATTGAATCAAGTAGGCAATATATTTTTATCAACGAGAATTTTTGAAAGATTTTATTCTGATTTGGAGTTTTCAATTTCTTCTAAAGATCAGAATAGATTTTCATCTGCTGGAGATCAAAATATTTTAGGCAAAGCTTACAGGATTAAACTCGGCGTTGACTCGCTCAATGTTAATTTATTCAATGAGCAAATTGGCTCTGTAGGAATGACTTATTATGAAAGTTTTGTCGAGAGAACATACAGTCCGATAAATAGAATATTTGAAGTCGAGTATAAACGGAATTGGAACGTTGAGCAAACATCTTCAAATGAGAACGAACGATTGCGAGAGATCGGTTTCAATTTTAATCGTGATAGATTTTCATTCATTTCTTCGTTGGGATTTTTAAGAAAGGGAAATTCTTTCAGCACCGATCGCACGATTTTATCTCTAAATACCGAACCGATTGACAAGCTCAAATTAGCATATTCATTCACTAACCTGAAAACCAAAACCGAAATTGTAAACTCAAGCTGGCAAAAGCACCTTGGAAATATATCTTATAATTTTGGTGGAATAATTCCTGAGTTCCGAATTGAGGCGGAGGAAAAGTTAGATAGACTAAAAAATTCAGATTCGGTTGCTCTCAGCAGCCAAAAATTTATTGATATAACTTCCCGATTGACGGTTCAAAAAATAAGTTGGCTCTCTGTAATAGCAGAATACAATCATCGAAATGATTATTTACCTTTGTTGGGAAGATTGATAAAAGAATCTAAATCAGATATTTTCCAATTAAATTTTTCGACGAAGCAATTGCGGAATATCAATTCAAGCTTGTCCGTTGCTTACAGACAAAAAAAGTTCACCGATGAATATAAGACAAAAGGTTTTCTCGATAACAATTCGCTTGTCGTCAAATACTTAGGAAGGGGAACCTTCTTCGATAGATTTGCCGGACTTGAACTTTATTATGAAACATCCTCACAAAGATCGGCTAAGCTTGAAAAAGTTTTTTTACGGGTTGCAAAAGGAACAGGCAGTTACATCTATCGCGGAGATTTGAATAATAATGGCGTAGCAGATGAATTTGAGTTTGAACCGGCGAAATTTGATGGTGATTATATTCTTACCACATTCCCGACAGATGAATTATTTCCTGTAACAGATGTAAAAGCAAGCTCAAGAATTAGATTTGAGTTTGAGAATTTAAAAATGACCGGCTTCTTCCAGGATATTTTGAAACCGATCAGCACCGAAACTTATTTGCGGGTTGAGGAAAATTCTCGCGATGCATCGGCTAAGAATGTTTATCTGATTAACCTAAAAACATTCCGTAATCCAAACACAACTATCAAAGGAAATAATTTAATACAACAAGATATTTATTTATTCCAAAATAGTTCGGAGTTCAATACTTTGTTTCGTTTTCTTGAAAGAAGATCGTTTAACAAATATAATATTTCTGACGAGCGCAGATTTCAACAGGAAAAATCGATTCGGGTACGATTGCGGTTAATAAAAGAATTTGCGAATCAAACGGAGATCATAAACTTGAACGATGATCTAAATTCTTCTGCAGGTGGTTTCAGGAATCACAATATTTCTTCGAATGCCATGGTTACAAAGTTCTCCTATTTTCCGTATCGTAATGTTGAAGTTGGAATGAAGTTTGAAATTTCGAGAGGCTTCGATTATTTTCATGCAAACGCAACACAATTGGATGTAAATTCTCAGCAGATAAGTTTGATAATTTCGTTATCTGATCTGAGCCGTTTGAATGTTGAGTTGGAGCGGAGTGAACTTATCGTTAATAATCTAATGAATCAGCTTCCTTTTGAGTTGAGCAAGGGAAATTCAACAGGTAAAAATTATTTATGGAGAGTTAATTTCGATTATCGTTTTTCCACAAATCTTCAATCGAATATTAGTTACGATGGGAGGATCCATGGTGAATCAAATACAATCCACTCAGCAAGAGCAGAGCTCAGGGCGTATTTTTAGATTCTTTATTAATTAACTCTTAGAGAAAATCTCTATAAAAATGTTTTTAAAACTTTTTAAGGATTATTAAAGAACTCACCCCTATCCCCTCTCTTTCAAAGAGAGGGGAATAAAAGGGGTGAGTTGTTATCCGTCAGTTGGCGGACAAAGAATTAAGAAAATTTTCTCCATAAGAGTCCTTCGAACAAACTGTTCCTACTTGTCGGGATATGTTTGTTTAGATTTATGGTGAAGCTATATTTTTCTTTTTTACAATGGTGTATTTGCAATTAAATTAATTCTCATTAAGTTGCAAAAGAGTAACAAATCAGCTAAAAATTTTGTAAATGAAAAGCAATAAGGCCGGGCTTATAAAAGAATACTTATCAAAGGTTAAAGCTGCTAATAAAGAATCCACGAAAAAGGAAGCCTTTAAAGATTTATTAAACAGACTTTACGCTAATGAGAATGAAATCCTTAGCTTAGTTGATAAAATTACTTTGGGTGCAGAAAAGACTATTGTTAATATTCCACGTAAAGATAGGCTGCATAGAGGTAGTGCAGATACTCTCTACAATAAGATCATTATTGAATACGAAAATAATCTTAAACTCACTCTTGATCACGCCAAAGAACAGTTAGCCGGTTATTTATTAGGGCAGTTAAGATCTGGTGAAGGTTATAATTTTACTTTAATCGCATCCGATTTTATTAGCTGGAAAATTTTTGCACCAGATATTACATGTCTTGAGAGAATAGAAGAATTACAGGAACACGAACTCATTCTTAATGAAATTAAAAGTGCTTCAATAAACCTTTCAGAAAAAAATACTGAGGAATTTTATTACTGGATTGACCGCTTTCTTTTTAAGGAAGAGAAACAAAAAGCAACCCTCAAAAGAATTGAAGAAGCATTTGGCTACCAGAGTAATATTTTTATAGAGTCGTTTCGTGAACTGAATAAATGGTTCAGGGAAGCCAAGAAGTATGGCGAGGTTCAGGTCTCTTACGAGCAGTGGAGTAAATTTTTAAGTATAGCTTACGGTTCTTTTGATGCAAGAGACAATATTTTTTTGATACACACTTATCTGAGCGTTTTTTCAAAAATGCTTGCTTATAGTGTTGTATCGAATGACGACTACATAGATGATACAGAGTTAAAAGGAATTCTTGACGGCACTATGTTTCACAGGTATAATATCCACAATTTTGTTGATAATGATTTCTTCCACTGGGTTATAAGTGAAAGAAGCTTTAGCAACCTTAAAAAAGTTTTTCGTTTGATAGCACAGGAAATTTCCAATTTTGAGTTCGAAAATGTTGATGAAGATGTGCTTAAAGGAGTTTACCAGGAATTAATTGATATTGATACAAGACATTCTCTCGGCGAATATTATACTCCCGACTGGCTTTGTGAAAGAATTGTAAAAGAATTCAAATTTAAGAAGAATGATAAAATACTTGATCCTGCTTGCGGAAGCGGTTCGTTCCTGAGAGCAGCAATTCATCGAATTAAAGAGCTGAATCCCGAAGTTACTGTTGAAGAATTAAATGAACATGTTTATGGAATTGATATTCATCCCTTGAGCGTTCAGATATCAAAAACAACTTTGCTGCTTACTCTCGGTAAAGAAATTATAAATGCAAAAAAACCTGTTTACCTAAATATAATTCTTGCTAATACTCTGCTTGCCCCGGAAGGAATACAAAATCTTTTCGGCAATGAATTTCTTTTGAGCATTGACAAAGAAAAGTATCATTTAACCACACAAATTCTTGAGGATGTTAAGCTGTTTGATGAAGCACTGAGAATCTGTGATGAGCTTGCAGAGCAAACAATGGGAAAGAGGAAAGAACCTGAAGATGTGTTTGAAAACATTTTCAGAAAACATTGTCATACTTCAGGTATTAATAAGCAGGTAATTGATAGCTTTTATAAAATTTATGTTGGATTAAAAGCTGTTAAAGAAAAAGGCAGAGACAGTATCTGGAAGTTTATTGTACAGAATTTGTACAAGCCATACTTCCTTTCGGGTAAGTTTGATTATGTTATTGGCAACCCGCCGTGGTTTACTTACAGCTCGATAAGAAATGAAGATTATCAGAATATGCTTAATGCTTTGGCTGATAAGTATAAAGTTAAACCCGATAAAGTTGCGAACTTTCCTCACCTCGAGATTGCGGCAATATTTCTTGCTCATTGCAGCAGTTACTTCTTGAATGACAAAGGGCAAATTGCTTTTGTTCTACCAAGAAGCTTTTTTAGTGCTGATCACCATGACAACACTAGAATCGGGAAAGCAGAAGGATTTAAGCTTAAACAGATTTGGGATATGAAGGATGTTTCTCCATTATTCAGAATACCAAGCTGTGTTTTCTTAGCTGAAAAATACGACAAGAAAAAAAGTCCGATTTCTGGTTTACCGGGTATAAAGTTTACAGGAAAACTTAATGAACATAATTGCAATTTGTCAACGGCAAGGGAAATTATATCCGAAGAAACTGTTAAATGGTATTACGTAAAACAAGGAAAATCTTCCGCAATATCTAATAAAAAGACAAAAACAAACAAAAAAGAAAATCCATATAAAAGACTCTTTAAGCAGGGGTCTACAATAGTTCCACGCTGTTTTTATTTTATCGAGCTTACACAGGATCCCCCTAAGGATTTTGAAGATAGAATAATTAACATTAAAACGTCTGATAGTATAAAAGTTGATGCCAAGAAACCCTGGAAAGGATTAGAATTCAGCGGGAAGATTGAAAGTAAATTTATTTTTAGAACTGCATTGGCAAAAAGCATTCTACCTTTTGCTTTGTATAAACCTGATTTAGTTGTCCTACCGGTTTTAATTGAAAAGAATACCGAAGGTAAAAAAGAAATTAAGCTGCAGTCTGCAAATGACTTAATGCAGGAAGGATATTTGAATGCATCTAAATGGTTCAAGAATGCAGAAAACATTTGGGAAATAAATAAAACAGAGAAGTCAAAAAATATGACAGCAAACGGAAGATTGAATTATCAAAGAGGATTGACAGAGCAAAACATCAATGCACAATATTTGGTTTTATATAATTCATCTGCCAAAGACGCAAATGCAACAGTTGTTGAAAGAAGTAATTTAGATTTAACTTTTTTTGTGGAAAGTGTAACGTATGTTTTTTATACGAATAATATTAAAGAAGCTTATTATTTGGCATCTATTTTTAATTCGAACACACCCAATAAATTGATGAAAGATTTTCAGGCAAGAGGGTTATTCGGTGCACGACACGTTCACAAAAAGATTCTCGACATTTACTTTCCCCGATTTGATGAAAACAACGAGATACACCTTAAACTTGCCGAGTTAAGTAAAACAGCACACCAGAAAGTCAAAAAATTTTTGGAAGATAATCCACCGCAAAAAGAACTAACAGCAACACGTCTTGGCAAGTTACGTCTCGATATAAAGAAACACCTTGCAACCGAGATGAAGGAGATTGATAGGTTGGTTAAAAAGGTGGTGGGGTAGTGGAACTCAACCCCCGTCCCCTTCTCTTAAAAAGAGAAGGGGGGCTGTGCTTTGAAAAGTCCCTCTCTTTTTAAGAGAGGGATTTAGCTTGCCTGCTTCAAGCAGGGGTGAGTTCTCTTTGGAATAATTAAACTACCAAATTTTTTATGAGCCTAAACTACAAACGTAAGTTAGTTGAAATCGCAAAAACCCTATGTAGAGAATTAAGAAAAAATTCCACTGAGGCAGAAAAGATTTTTTGGGAAGCGGTTCGAAACAGAAAATTCTATGGAAAAAAGTTTTACAGGCAGTATCCTTTCTTTCACGACATTACAGGAAAAGAAACATTCTTCATTGCAGATTTCTTTTGCTTCGAAGCAAAACTTATAATTGAACTTGATGGCAGATATCATCAATACAGATTACAAAAAGATGAGGAAAGAACTAGGATACTTAATTATTTGGGTTTGAGAGTGTTAAGATTTAGTAATGATGAAATTCTGAATGGGTTGGATGGAGTGTTGAAAAAGATACATAAAAATATCAGAGATGAAGGAGATTGATTGGTTAAGAAGGTGATGGGGTATTGCAAATTAACGAGCGTTGAAGTTTAGCAAAAAGTAATTTATATTTAATTGTTAATACAACCACGTGGGAAATAGGGTATGCAGAAAAATCAAAATATTATATTTTTAAATGACAAAAATAAAATCCAATTTAGTTGAAGTTCATATCTTCCGTATCATAGACAGAAGGCTTGAATTCTTATTGTTAAAGCGTGTAGAGAATGAAAAATATCCGAACATCTGGCAGATGGTGAGTGGTTCGATAAGAAAAAATGAAACTGCTGTGCGAGCAGCCAAAAGAGAAGTACGAGAAGAAACAGGATTAATTCCGAAGAGATTTTTCGTTGTTCCACAAATCAACTCCCTCTATTTACTGGATAAAGATGAAATTCTACTTGTCCCGGTTTTTGGATGTTTGGTTAATAATAGTTCTAAAATCACGATTTCAAAGGAACACAGTGAGTACAAATGGGTGAGAGTTGAAAAAGCAAAAAAGATGATTGCGTGGCCCGGTCAGAGAAAAGCTGTAAAATGGATTTCTGAAAATTGGGATAACGAAAAGGAAACGATTAAATTTGCACAGATAATCCTGGAATAAAAAAAGTCTCAATTTATTCTATTTTTTTTGATAGGATTTAAAAAAGAGGTTCTACCGTTAATTGTATGAAATGCGAATGCATCCCTTTCACAGAGTGACCACTTCGTGGCGGGAAAAGTTTAATTACAAAACCTTATCTATGTTCCTCTTGTGGTGAGTTAATTCGCTACCTACGAAGTCCGCCTTGGCGGATCGAACCACTAACCTTAGTAACACCAG
>JAHJVF010000515.1 GCA_018828505.1 Bacteroidota bacterium
CAGTTTTTTCCAGAAGAATCTGTTTATCAGAACTACGGTTGTTGACATTGCGATAACGCTGGCAGCAAGCACGCCGAAGTTTGCCACGTCGGTGGCAAGAGTTATTTTTGCACCCAATCCGGTTGCCGCAAGAACGTCGTTGCCAAAGTGAACATACTCGGCAACAATACTCGCATTCCAAGCTCCGCCCGTTGCAGTAACCCATCCTGTAACCAGCGACGGGAAAATGCCGGGTAGAATCAATCGCTTCCATTTCATAAATTTTGAAAGACGATTAATCGACGCGGCTTCGCGCAAGTCGCTCGGTATAGCCATAGCCCCGGCAATTACATTGAACAATATATACCACTGTGTGCCTAACATCATTAATAGAATCGAACCGTATTCTATACTTCCCCCCAATTTCATCAATATTAATAATACAATCGGAAATAACATCGGCGCAGGAAATGATGCAACCACCTGAATAACCGGCTGAAATATTTTTGACAATCGCGGATTCATCCCGATTGCAACGCCGGCAGGAATAGTCCACAACGAACCGATGACCACAGCAGCACAAACTCTGAGAAATGTTAAAAATAAATCTACACCTATCGTCTTCCATTCGTCGATGTTAACGGATATGAGCAATCCTAAAAGTTTGTAACTGCCGTATAATGCCGCGGATAGAAAGATTAATTTGAACATCCAACCAACAACAGATTTAAATATTTTTTGAAAGACGGCAACACGTTTTTCTGAATTGTCGATTTTATTTTTTGTGTAGGTTGCTAACGGTTTTAAAAAATTAATTACAGGAATGATAATCTTTTCTCTAACAAATAATATGATGTGCGAGCTTCTTAATATATCGAGGACTTTTGATTTGGGGACGATAGCAGCTTCGGTTTCTTCGAATTTGAATTTCTGCGCCCACATTACTAACGGCTTCCAAAGAAGTTGATCGACGGTTATGATCATTAAGCTCATTGCAATTACAGCGTAGATCATTGCCGGCACATTTCCGTCGTGTATGGCAGCGCTCATATAAGACCCGATTCCCGGCAGCCGGAAATCTTTATCGCCGATTATGAACGCTTCGCTGATCGTTAAGAAGAACCAGCCGCCAGCCATAGACATCATACTGTTCCAGACCAATCCCATCGTCGAATAAGGGAGTTCAAGTTTTGTAAACCGCCGCCACCAGTTGAGCCGGTAAACTTTTGCAGCTTCGCGGAGTTCATTCGGGATTGATTGGAGCGAACGGTAGAAGCTGAAAGTCATATTCCAAACTTGTCCTGTGAATATCATAAGAATGGCGGCCAGTTCGAGGCCGATGTTCGAGTGAGGGAATACGGCAATGAGAGCGATAACGAGACCGGGTAAAAACCCCAGCACCGGAATGCTTTGGAGAATGTCTAGAAACGGCACCATTATTTTTTCTGCACGGCGGTTATAAGCGGCGATGTATCCGTAAACAAGAGTAAACAATAACGAAATTGCATACGCAGCAAAACCGCGTACGAGCGAGAAAAAACTGTATTCAGGCAGGGCTAAGGGCGATAAGTCGATCTCGGTAAGCGGTTTAAATTCCGCTTTGAAGTTTTCACCGAAATGAATGACTCCGTATAAAACTGCCGATATCGAAATAAGTATTAAAATGTCAGCCCAACTGACCTTCCGCGTAAGTTTTATGTATGACCGGATGAGAGACATTAATTAAGTATTTAACTAATTTGGTATGAAGTAGTTGAGATTTTATGGATCAATCCGTTTAAAGCTGTGGTT
The DNA here is from genome assembly GCA_018828505.1 of Bacteroidota bacterium. Taxonomy (GTDB): domain Bacteria; phylum Bacteroidota; class Ignavibacteria; order Ch128b; family Ch128b; genus JAHJVF01. Next base: position 1,771 of record JAHJVF010000515.1, read on the forward strand.
AAAATTTTTCACACAAAGCACTTAATGTCCATAGATGAGTAAAACCTTTGCGACCTTCGCGAACTTTGTCCGAGGCTGACTAAAAAGTTCTTTGAGAAGGATGTAGGGCGAAATTTATTTCGTCTAAAAAATTGATCGAACTGTCAACGACTCAACGAGTCGTTCGACTCGTGGAGAAGTTCGACCTACCTACGGTATCTCTACCCTACGAGTGCGTAGATCGAAGAATCAGTAAATAGGTCGTTAGAGTTCGTTGCCATTTCGCTTTTTGATGAAA
>JAHJVF010000295.1 GCA_018828505.1 Bacteroidota bacterium
AATGTTGATTAGCTGGACAGGCGGATCATTAGTGTGTTTTTTTGAGGGTACTTTTGTTCTGTAAAAATCCCTGTTAAACAAAATAGAAACATTTGAGATCGGGATTTTACATTTTGAGTGCAGCATAGATTCACCCGCCGAGAGCAAGCAAGAATTACAATTCAAATATTCGTGAATTAATTTTTTTCATATTAAATTGTAATTGTATGTACGAATCAGAAAGAGATAAATTAATTGATGAATTGACTTCGCAGGGGATCACGGATGTTTTTGTAATCAAAGCTATTCATGACATCCCGCGAGAAAAATTTGTACCTGAAGCTTTACAGCATCAAGCATATAAAAACATCGCGTTACCGATTGGAAAAGGGCAAACTATCTCCCAACCTTATACTGTAGCAATCATGACTCAGGCACTGAAATTAGAAAAAGGACTGAAAGTTCTTGAAGTTGGTACAGGTTCGGGTTATCAAGCGGCGATATTACTCAATATGGGGGCGCAAGTTTTTACAATTGAACGGGATTTTGATCTTTATCAGGAAGCAAAAAAGAAGTTCGATAAGATGGAGATGAACATCGCGTGTATGTGCGGCGACGGAACTGTTGGATGGAATGAATTCGCACCATATGATCGGATTATTGTAACTGCAGCTGCTCCTGATGTCCCTAAATCACTCTTAAAACAATTGAAGATTGGTGGAATTATTGTCGTTCCTGTTGGAAGTCGTACGACTCAAATAATGCACGTTGTTGTTCGTGAAGATGAAGAAAAATATTCTACGACTAAGATTCCGGCGTTTCAATTTGTTCCGCTAATCGGGATGAATGGATGGAAAGACGATTGATCGCAATTGTCGGACCAACTTGTTCCGGCAAAAGTGATTTAGCATTTCAGATTGCAGAAGAACTTCAGACAGAAATTATATCAGCTGATTCCCGCCAAATCTATAATGAACTCACGATTGGAACTGCAAAACCGCCAGTCGAATACCTTAACAAAATAAAGCATCACTTCATCGATCATATTTCAATCGATGAAACCTATAACGTTGGAATTTACAGTAAAGAATCCGAACAGATCATTGACACATTATTTTCAAATGGAAAAATTCCTATTGTCGTTGGGGGAAGCGGATTGTATATCAGTTCACTGCTGTACGGCATTTTCGAAAGTCCAGAAATTGATTTTGAGGTAAGAAAAAAGTTAGAACTTGAACTTGAGGAATCCGGACTTCAACTTCTGATTGAAAAATTGAAGAAAGCAGATTTCAAGACATATTCAATAATCGATCTGAAAAATCCCCGAAGAGTAATTCGTGCGTTAGAGGTTTTTGAATCAACCGGATTTCCAATCTCTCAGCTTCAAAAAATGGGATCGAGTCAGAAGAATTTTACATTCAAAATATTCGGACTGAATTGGGACCGGAAGATTCTATATTCACGAATCAATAAGCGCGTTCTACAAATGATTGATGCCGGTTTGATTGAAGAAGTAGTTGGAATTATCAATGACCATTCACCGGATAATAATACCATTTTGCATACGGTCGGATACAAAGAAGTTATTGATTATTTAAAAGGAAACATCACGAAGGATAAGATGACCGAACTGATCCAGAGAAACACTCGAAGGTATGCTAAAAGACAGATGACCTGGTTCAGAAAGAATGAAGAAATCCAATGGTTTGACCTGCGAGAGGAATCGAATTTTACCTACATTAAGAATGAAATACTAAAAGAATTTAGAGGAAACTGAATCAGTAACTTTTTATATTAGAATTGTTAATAAGAAATCTTGACATACTTTTAGTTTAATTAACTACAATTGCTCATCAAATCACAAATTATGAGGGAGAAATGTTTGGCATAGTCGGGTATGGCTCTTACCTTCCACGGTATAGAATAAAAGCAGATGACATTGCCCGTCAGTGGGGAATGGATCCTGAAACTATAAAGCGTGGTCTCATGCTTTATGAAAAAACTGTCCCGGGACAGGACGAAGACACAATTACAATTTCTGTAGAAGCTACAAAAAATGCACTAAAGCGTGCACGAATAAATCCTCAAGATATTGGTGCAGCTTATATCGGTTCTGAATCGCATCCTTACGCCGTGAAGCCAAGTGCAACGGTTTTAATCGATGCAGTCGGAATCGGACCGGATGTACATGTTGCGAGTTTCGAATTCGCTTGTAAAGCTGGCTCTGAAGCGATGTATCTTGCATATTCGCTGGTCAAAGCAGGTGAGATGAAATATGCACTTGGTATTGGTGCTGATACATCACAAGGTGCCCCTGGTGATGCATTGGAATATTCTGCCTCTGCAGGTGGTGCTGCATTCATTATGGGAAGTGAAAAAGTTGTTGCTGAAATCTTGTTCACAAACTCTTACACATCGGATACTCCGGACTTTTGGAGACGTGAACATGAGTTCTATCCGCGTCACGCTGCACGCTTCACAGGCGAACCCGCATACTTTAGACATATTTATAATTGCGGAAAAAGATTGCTCGAAAAATCTAAGATGAATCCGAAAGATTTTAAGTATGCAGTTTTTCATATGCCTAACGGAAAGTTTCCGCAAGAAGTCGGCAAACGATTAGGATTTACAAAAGAACAATTGGAAGCCGGATGGATTGTTCCCTGGATGGGAAATACTTATTCAGGTTCATCACCGACAGGGCTGGCTGCTATTCTTGATGTTGCGCAAGCCGGAGACAAAATCTATATGGTTTCATTCGGCTCGGGTGCAGGAAGCGACGGATTTATTTTCCAGGTTACAGACGAGATAAATAAGGTGAGAGATTTAGCTCCGAAGCTAAAAGATTATTTGCATGAGAATAAGATATATCTCGATTATGGTCAGTATGCCAAGTTCAGACATAAAATAATTCTAAACGACTAAGGAG
>JAHJVF010000296.1 GCA_018828505.1 Bacteroidota bacterium
AGAGATGCCCATTAGTTAATTCATTCTAATAGATTTTTTTAGAGGTAAAAAATGTCAAAAATAATTTTTTGGTTTCTTCTGTTTTGGATTTCATTCATAATGTTACTTAGAGAAACCAAAGCTCAAGATGAGAAGTTTAATAATAGATATTATATAATTCCTCGTACAGACACGCTGACATTCGAAATGGATGAGGTTGTTGTAACCGGAACAAGAACATATAAAAAGATAATTGACATTCCGTATTCAGTCAGCCGGTTAAGTAATGTAAATTACAAGTACGATAAAAAGATTGCGATCAATGACGTTCTCGGAAGTGTGCCGGGAATATTTATGCAATCACGCTACGGAAATCATGATGTTAGAATTTCTATTCGTGGATTTGGCAGCAGATCGAATACTGGAATTCGTGGAGTCAGGATTTTACTCGATGGAATTCCCGAATCTGAACCAGACGGTCAAACCAGAATCGAGGCAATCGATTTTAATTCTGTTGGAAGCATCGAAATAGTTAAAGGGAATTCCTCATCGCTTTATACAAACGCACCCGGCGGAGTTGTAAATTTTATTAACAATGTTTTTATGCCTAAATCGACTTTCACAAGTTTCAATGAGTTTGGTTCGTTCGGATTAAGAAGAAATGGTTTCAAAACAAATGTTCGCGGCGATAATTATGGTTTTCTTTTAACATATAGTTATCATAATTACAAAGGTTTTAGAAAGCACAGCGAAGATTATTGGCACATCGTAAATTCTGTTTTTGAAACTTCACCAACAGTTAATTCGCGTTTGGAAATATTAGGTTATTTCGTTTCCGGTTTGATTCGTCTCCCAGGTTCTTTAACTCAATCTGAATTTGATATCGATCCAAATCAAGCAGCAAAGCGGGAAGTTGATTTTGATTTCAGAAGAATTTCGAAGAAGGGGAGACTTGGATTAAGATTTAATTCCTACTTCGGTGAAAAACTAAATAATCAAATCGAGCTGACAGGTTACGGCACAATAAAATATTTTGAACGCACAACCAAAGAATTCAGAATCATAAATCGAATCGGAATTGGTAACAGTTTCAAATTTGTGAATAAATCCAAAATATTTGACTTGATGAATGAATTTTCTGCCGGCGGAGACCTTCTTTATCAATCTGGGCCTGTTGAATACTTTAATAACATCAACGGGAAAAAAGGGGACGCTTTGAGTAAATCTATCGATGAATCCATTATCAATACAGGATTTTACATCAGCAATTTCACAGAACTATATAAAGATAAATTATCGCTGCTGCTTACTGGCAGATATGATCAAGTATCATTCGATCAAAAAAATTTGACTCTTGAAGTTCAAAATGATGTTCGAAGATTCAGTGCATTCACTCCTAAAACTGCCGTGAATTATAAGATTACACCTGCAGTCGCTGTTTATACTTCCTATGGATACAGCTTTGATACTCCTGCGGGAAATGAGTTGGTCAATTATCCGTTAAGTCCAAGTCCCGATAAACTTTTAAATCCCGATCTTCAGCCTCAGAAATCAAGAAACTTCGAATTTGGAACGAAGGGAAGCATACAAAATCTATATTGGTCTTTGTTAAGAAATTTTGTTTTCGAGGTTACATTCTTCAACAGTATTATCCGAGATGAGATTGTACCCTTTGAAGTTGATGGGGAGGTTTATTTTAGAAATTCGGCTAAAACAAATCGTACGGGATTAGAGGTCGGTAGTGATGTTGATATCTATAAAGGACTAAAGATGAAACTGACATATACTTTTTCTAATTTCAAATACGATGAATACTCAGCAAGAACGATAACAATTGATCGCAACGGGGATTTAGTTGTATCCGAAAAATCGTTTTCAGGTAATGAAGTACCGAGCGTCCCAAAACATAATTTAATGCTTGGACTATCTTATGAACGGAAGCTTTTTGAGGAGGTAGCCGGATACACAAAATTAACTTACCAGCATGTCAGCGGAATGTTCGCTAATGATGCGAACAGCGAAAAATCGAATCATTATAATTTATTAAATGGACTTATCGGCTTTGAGGCAATCTTCAGCAGGATAACTCTCTTGATCTCAGGCGGAGTAAATAACATCTTTAATTTGAAGTACATTGGTTTTATCAATATCAATTCGACAAATAAAAGATTTTACGAAGCCGGTGTGCCAAGAAGTTATTTCGCATCGGTTCATGTTGGATATACATTTTAAGCGTAAGCCTAATCTTAGCTTTATAGACATGGGTTACCATGAATAATCATTGTAATCTGTGTTTAGCTTATTTTGATTTTTTTGTAGATATGAGAGCGGAATCAATGAGATAGTTATCACTTTCTGGAAAGGTCATGATCTGGTGATCTTCTAATAACTATCATTAGGGCACCTCTAAAAACTGAAAGTGATTTCTTTTTTATCTGCGGTAATCAGCGAAATCAGCGGGAAATATTCTCCCGCAGATTACGTCCCGAAGTTTCGGGATTCGCAGAATAGGTTTTTAGAGATACCCATTAAGTATATCCGTCCAAGGGCATAAATAAATAATGACAAATTTTCTCTGTTGAAAAAAAAAGTTATTTAGTCCCAATAATATTTATCGCCGAATCTTGCATCAGAAAAATTATTTTTTAACTTATAACTGCATAATGTTATCTTAACAAGTCGAGAAATTGATGGGATTAAAAATTGAAGGTATAATTTTTATGGCAATAGCTTGGACGACTGTCTTGTCTCTTCTCGTTTTTTGTTTTTCAAAAGTGCTGAGTTCGAGAAGGCGAAAGTTTAATGAAGATGAAGATTAATTAATAAGTCACCTTACGCAAACACCCTGTTGCAAGAGGTCAATTTCTAAATCCGAATATCGAAACTCGAAACAAATCCTAAGCACAAATTTCGAAAACATAGAAATTGGGCTATTTGTGGCGTTTCGATCATTAGAATTTAGTATTTGTTTAGAGTTTAGGATTTCGTGCTAACGAATCGAATAATACGTCCCTGCGTAACATCAGTTAGTAACTCATCTTACGCAACTAGTTGCAAAATTCTAATCACGAATCCCAAAATTCGCAACAAATCCGAAATCGAAATGAACAAATTGTGGAATTCTCGCCAGACCCGCCTGCCTCGTTAGTTTTAGGTCGGCGGGCAGGATCTCTAAGGTTTATGACATTGGAATTTTGATATTGTTTCGGAATTAGGGTTTAGAATTTCGTGTTTTCAAGTTTTGGGTAACATAAGTTAATTAGACCGGTTTAAAGTCCCGAAACCGGATCCCAGCTTTGATCGTCTGCTACAGTTTGAATTTGAATCATCTGGCTGTCATGTAGTTCAGCGCCATTTTTCTTATCAACAAATTCATAACTCCCATCCGGTAAGAGATAGCGAGCATTGAAGTTATCAGAAAGCTGCACATGGAGTACACTGTCGATTATAAATCTTTTAATATTCTCACCATTGACAGGGAAAAGAACTTCTACCCGCCTGTTCAAGCTTCTTTCCATGATGTCGGCACTGCCTAAATAAATATTTGGATCACCGTTATTATGAAAATAGAATATTCTTGCGTGTTCTAAGAACCTTCCAACAATACTTGTAACATGAATGTTTTCGCTAACATTTTTTAATTGCGGGCGAAGCATGCAAATTCCTCTGATCAGTAAATCTATCTTAACACCTTCACATGATGCACGGTATAATGCTTGAATCATTTTTGGATCGGTAAGAGAATTCATTTTGAATATCAATCGTCCGTTACCGAATTTCTTATGAGATTGAATTTCGTTATCTATAAATTCAAGCAGCCGTTCACGCATATTTATAGGAGCAACGAGGAGTTCTCTATAAGAATCTTGCTCTGAATAACCGGTTAAATAATTAAACAGCTCCGATGCATCTGCAGCAATCTTTTCATTACACGTGAATAGACCAAAGTCAGTGTAAATCTTAGCTGTTTGTGCGTTATAATTTCCTGTACCAAGATGGAGGTATCTTCTCAAACCATCCTTCTCTTTTCGAACAACGAGTGCTACTTTGCAGTGGGTTTTCAATCCTATTAGACCATAAACGACATGCACACCGACCTTTTCAAGACTTCGCGCCCAATGGATATTATTTTCTTCATCAAATCTTGCTTTTAATTCAACGAGTACGGCAACTTGCTTACCATTCTCTGCAGCTTCAATCAGACTAGCGACAATAGGTGAATTCGGTCCAACACGATAGAGTGTCTGTTTAATTGCAAGAACGTTCGGATCGTGAGATGCTTTTTTAATAAAATCAATGACAGGTAAAAATGCATGGTATGGATGATTTAATAAAATATCATTCTTTCTGATAGCAGAAAATATGTTATCCTCCTCTTCAAATATTTTAGGAGTTGCAGGATAAAATGGTTTAAGCTTAAGATGTTGATGAGGAAGCGCTAACAGTGATATTAATTCACCAAGTCCCAGTGGACCATTAAGAACGTGAACCGAACTTTCATCTATTTCAAGGTTTTTCATTAAAAGATTCTTAATAACAAGTGATATATCTGATTCAATCTCCAATCTTACAACGGCTCCAAAACGGCGCTGCTTGATATTCTCTTCAATGATCTTCAATAGGTCGTCTGCTTCATCTTCCTGGATCTCAATATCAGTATCTCGTGTTACTCTAAAAATAAAAGACTCAATTACTTTCATTTTTGGAAAGAGGGAATCGAGATTAGCTTGAATAATCTGATCAATCAGAGTGAATCTTGCCTTTCCATTAGAATAAAGTTCAGGTCTATATTTTTTTTGGATAAGATCGATATTCACGAATCGCGGTATTATGCGCGGTATTTTTACGCGGGCAAAGTGCTGCTCGCCGTCAGGTTTCTCTATCGATATTGCTAAACTTAATGATAAATTTGAGATATGCGGAAAAGGTCTGCCCGGATCAAAAGCGAGAGGAGTTAAAACTGGAAATATTTCTTTTTCGAAGTAGGCTTTAAGACATTCTTTCTCCGAGTTTGTCAACTGAGAATAATCGAAAATCTCAATTCCTTCTTCCTTCAATTGAGGGAGGACATCGTTTTTATAACAATCCATGAAGGTTTTGAGCATCGGTCTTACCTTGCTCTCAATCTTTTTTAATGTTTCAATTGGTGAAAGTCCGTCAATGCCGACATTTAATAAATTCAAAGCTACTTGTTCTTTCAAACCCGAAACACGGATCATGTAAAACTCATCCAAGTTCGTACAAAAAATCGATAAAAATTTAACTCGCTCCAGCAGAGGTAGAGATCGATCTAATGCTTCATCAAGTACTTTGCGATTGAACTCTATCCAGCTCAAATCACGGTTGATGTAATATTTTGAATCTTTGAAATTCATTTTAGGTTACAAATCTATGAACAAACAAATCAAAATTAAATCAAAATCGTGTAAATTGTAATTGATTTATTTCTCCTAATTCTCATTATCGACTTGATAAAACTAAAATTTAGCTGAAATTTTATCTAAGTTGGCCACGTAATTTTTTGGAAAACCTTCACATTCTCTATATATTTGTCGCTTAATGAGCAGTAGAAAAGGTATAATAATAGCCATTGATGGTCCTGCGGGTTCGGGAAAGAGCACTACTGCAAAGCTCCTGGCAGATAAATTAGACTATATTTATATCGATACTGGTGCAATGTATAGAACTATGACTTATTTTGCATTGCAAAAGAATATTCAGCTGGAACAATCTGCTGAATTAGTCCGCATTGTTGAAGGTATGGACTTTCAGTTCATTAAGAACGGAGAAGAATTATTAGTTAATGGTGAGAATGTGAGTTCAGCAATTCGGTCTCCTGAAGTGTCAAAAAAAGTCAGTGACTATAGTAAGATTGTTGAAGTGCGTAAATTGTTAGTACAGAAACAGAGAGAATTTGGTAGGAACGGTATGATTGTCATGGAAGGTCGAGACATAACCACAACAGTATTTCCAGATGCTGATTTGAAAATATTTCTCACTGCTGAAATTGATGTGCGCGCTTACCGAAGAATGATTGAATTGAAGGAAAAAGGTGTTGAAATCGAGATCGACGATGTAAAACTGAATCTCGAAAGTCGGGATAGAATTGATTCGAGCCGGGAAGCAAGTCCTTTGATGATAACAAACGATTCAATAATTATTGATACTACGAGAATGAGCATTGATGAACAGGTAAATGCTATTTATGATAAAGCAAAAAGTATTATTGAAAAGATTGAAAATTAATATTTGGAGCCATCCTAAATAACTAAAGTTAAACAACGGGTAGTTCAATGTTTGATGGCATCATTTAACTATCTAATATTACGGAGGATTAATGTCCGAAGAAACAACAGATGTAAGCGTTGCTGATACGACGTTGCCGAAAGAAATTGATAAGTCGCTTTTAGCACAAAAAAATAATTTCGATTTTGAGAATAAATACTCAATCGAAGAATTCCAAACTCTCGCAAATCTCTATTCAAAAACTTTAACGGAATTTAAAGAGGGTGAAATAATTAAGGGAAGAGTTATTAGAGTCCAAGGTGATAATGTTATTGTAGATATTGGATTTAAATCAGAAGGTTCTATCCCAAAAGATGAATTTCCTGATGCAGATCAATTGGTCCCTGGTACTGAGATCGACATTCTATTAGAGAATGTTGAAGGCACCGAAGGTGAATTGGTGCTTTCGAAAAAATTAGCAGACTTTGCTAAACTCTGGGATAAGATTGTTGATGCTCATGATACGCAATCCGTCATTCAAGGTAAAATCTTGAAAAGAATTAAAGGGGGATTGGTTGCAGATGTATTTGGTTTGGAATCATTCTTACCCGGCTCGCAAATTGATATTCGGCCCATCAGAGATTTTGATGCATTCATCGGGAAAACTCTCGACCTGAAAATCGTGAAAGTCAATCATATTCAAAGGAATGTTGTCGTCAGTCACAAGGTTCTTATTGAAGAGGAAATCAAAGACCAAAGAAAAGCAATCCTAGATAGTTTAGAAAAAGGTCAGATATTACAAGGAACAGTTAAAGCAATAACCGATTTTGGTGTATTCATTGATCTCGGTGGAGTTGATGGCTTAATTCACATTACTGATCTTAGCTGGGGAAGAGTCAATCATCCATCAGAAATGGTTAAACTTGATGAAGTTATTAACTGTGTTGTTCTTGATTACGATACAGAGAAGAAAAGGATCTCACTCGGTATCAAACAGTTACAAGAGCATCCATGGAAAACTATCGATCAGAAATATGCACTTAATCAAAGAGTAGGCGGTAAGATCGTTTCTCTAACCGATTACGGCGCATTCGTTGAAATTGAAAAAGGTATCGAAGGCTTGATCCACATTTCTGAGATGAGCTGGACTCAGCACATTAAGCATCCATCGCAGGTCGTCTCGATGGGACAAATTGTTGAAGCAGTGATTTTAAGCGTCGATAAAGAAGAAAAGAAAATTTCACTTGGATTAAAGCAGCTTGAACCGGATCCATGGGGTGAATTATTAAAGAAATATCCAGTCGATACTCAGCATGAAGGTATTGTTCGCAATCTTACTAATTTTGGTGTGTTCGTTGAACTTGAACCTGGTGTTGATGGATTGATTCATATTTCTGATCTTAGCTGGACTAAGAAAATTCGTCACCCAGCCGAAGTCGTTAAAAAAGGGGATAAGATCGATGTAATGGTTCTTGGAATTGATATTGAGCAGAGAAAAATATCGCTCGGTCATAAACAATTAGAAGAAAATCCCTGGGATATTTTCGAAAGAGAATATAGTGTCGGTCAGGAAATCGAAGCTACAATTCTAAGACATATTGAGAAAGGTGTTCTTGTTGAATTACCGCTGAAAGTTGACGGATTTGTTCCGGCAAACCATCTTTCTACATCACCAATCAAAAACTTGAAAGCTAATTTCCCGGAAGGTGATAATCTCTCGCTCAAAGTCATTGAATTTGATAAAGAGAATAAAAAAATCGTATTAAGCGCAATTGAATCTTTGAAGGACAAAGAAAAAGCCGCTGTTGAAGAATACATTGCAAAGCACAAAATTGAAAAGATGACTATTGGAGATCTGTTCAAAGAAAAAGAACGTAAAAAGGGAAGATCAGTGAAAACGGAGCAGAAAGCTGCGGAGAAACCCGATCCGACTCCTGAAGTGAAAATCGAGGAAGTGCAATCTCAAGAGGAAGTTCAAACTCAAGTGGAAGTACAATCTCATGAGGAAGTAATATCTCAAGAGGAAGTGCAATCTCAAATGGAAGAATCGACTCAACCTGTAGTTGAGGAACAACAATCAGGTCAAACAGATGAATCGATTCCGGCTTCATCAGAAGAATCTGTAAGTAAACCTCCAAAAGAAGAAAACACTTAAGAGATGAACCTACTCTAAAAAGTATCTGATGATGATTAAATGTTGTGATTTTGTTTTCCTGCCATCGGCGGGACTAAATAGCTCAATTTTACCTTTTTAGACCTGCCAGCCCCGCCAGCCTCGTTCTGTAGAATTTGGCGGGCTGGCATACTCAGCTACAGGAGGCAGGCTGGTTCGGCTCATAAATAGAAATAAAAAATCATTGATATTGTCATTGTGTTCCTACATTTTGTGGACGCAATGACAATTTTTATTTTAACTGATAAATTATTTAATTATTTCAATTGAAAAAGGTCGCATTACATACACTCGGCTGCAAATTGAATTATACCGAGACTTCTACGATCGGCGGTGAATTTCAGAGTAAAGGATTCAGCGTTTCGGATTTTGATTCAAAAGCAGATGTTTATGTTATAAATACATGTACAGTAACCGAGAATGCCGAACGTGAGTGCAGACAAATTGTACGGCGGGCTTTAAGAAACAATCCCGAAGGTTTTGTTATTGTTACAGGTTGTTATGCCCAGCTTAGGCCTGAAGACCTCCAAAAAATCGAGGGAGTCGATTTAATTCTTGGTTCAAATGAAAAGTTTGAAATTTTTAATTTCATAGATAGCTTTGAAAAGAAAAATTTAGCATGTATCTATACAACTCCGGCAGAATCTCTGAATGATTTTGGTCCCGCTTACTCAAGTTCAGGTAATGATCGCACGCGTGCTTTTTTAAAAATTCAAGATGGCTGCGATTACAAATGTACATTTTGTACGATCCCGCAGGCACGAGGTGAGAGCAGAAGTCTTTCAATTGATGAGATCGTTCCACAGTTTCAACAGCTACTTTCACGAAATTTTAAAGAAATTATTCTTACAGGAGTTAATGTTGGGGATTACGGAGCTAAGATCGAAACAAATTTAAACCAATTAGTCAGAGAGCTTTTAAGAGTCAGAGGTGATTTTAGAATTCGTATAAGCTCAATCGAGCCAAATCTTTTGACAGATGAGATCATCGAACTCGTTTGTAGTGAGGAAAAGCTTTGCAAACATTTTCATATTCCACTGCAGAGTGGAAGTGACACTGTTTTAAAACAGATGAAACGGCGGTATCTTTCGGAACTTTATTTTAATCGTATCGAAAAAGTGAAAAGCTTAATTCCTAACTGCGGAATTGGTGTTGATGTCATTGTCGGATTTCCCGGTGAGACTGATGAAGATTTTGAACGAACCTATAATTTTCTTAATGAGCTGCCAATCTCATACTTACATGTTTTCACATATTCGGAAAGACCCGGAACTCCTGCGGCGGAAATGAAATTTCAAATTCCGAAAAATATCCGGAAAGAAAGAACAAATTGTCTTAGGATTCTGAGCGCAAAGAAAAAGCATGCATTCTATTCAGATATGATTGGTAAAAAAGAAAGAGTCCTATTCGAGCATCGTGAGCAGGATGGAGACTTTAAAGGCTTCAGTTCAAACTATATTCGTGTTGTTCACAAACCAATAATTGATCTGACTAATAAGTTCGCTGATTTTCTAATTAACGGAATTCAAAATGAATATTGCGTAGGGGATATACCTCTCCATTTAAATTGAGGATAAAATGAAATTTATAATTGCATCACTTATTGTGATCATTTTTAATCAAAGCCTTCAAGCACAATCTGTTTATTCTTTAAGTTCAAAAGTGACGCTCAAAGAAGAGCATCATTCCGAAATGATGTTATTCTCAAATCAAAAAGAGGAAAAAAGCGGTGCTCTTGCATTTTTATATTCATTTCTTCTTCCGGGGATGGGGGAGTTATATGCAAATCGCTATGATGTTGGAGCATATTTCACCGCGGTCGAAGGCGCACTCTGGCTTGGACTTGGTGGATTGACTTACTACGGTAATTGGCAGCGAGATAATTATAAAGAGTATGCATCAGTTCATGCCGGTGTAGACCTAAACGGAAAAAATGAAACATACTTTGCGACTATCAGCAGCTATTTGAACATAAACGATTATAACAGTGAAAAATATTTAAACCGCGAATTCCATAAAGTACTCGACATGAAAACTTATCATTGGGATTGGCTCTCAAATGATTCCCGGAAAACATACCGTTCGATGTGGGTTTCAAGTGAGAGTGCATTCAATAATGTCAGATTTGCCGCTGCAATGATTGTAGTAAATCATTTGGTCAGTGCAATCAATGCTGTGATCCTTGTAAATAAATACAACAAAAATCTTGATGCCGATAACATTAGCATTCGAACAGGTTTGGATAGAAATATTTTCGGCGACTTAAATTATAAAATTAATTTTACAGCAAGATTTTGATATGCCCAATATCAAAGGTATAGTTGAGTACGATGGGACCAATTACTCCGGATGGCAGCGTCAATTAAATTCAAACTCAATTCAGCAAATCCTCGAAGAATCACTATCGACAGTTCTAAGAGAACAAATTTCAATCATCGGTTCGGGCAGAACTGATGCAGGTGTTCATGCATTAAATCAAGTTTTCAACTTTCGTTCAAATTCTGAAGTCAATCTCTCATCTGTACGGAAATCATTAAATTCCATTTTACCTAAGGATATCTCTATAAAATCTTTGGAATTTACAGGGGAAAATTTTCATTCAATATATTCTGCAATCAGCAGAGAATATCTCTACATCATATCATTAAGGAAAAATGTTTTTTATGATAGATTTTGTTGGACAATTTTTGGAAATCTCGATTTAGATTATTTAAGAAAAATTTCAGAAATATTTATTGGGGAAAAAAATTTTGAGGCATTCTGCAAGAATTCACATGAAGTTGAGAATTTAATTTGCAATGTCAGTAATTCGCGCTGGTTTATCAGAAAAGATATTTTGTTTTATTTCATAAGCGCCGACAGATTCATACACGGGATGGTTCGCGGTATTGTCGGCTGTATGATCGAAGCTGCTCGCGGGCGGATACATGCGGCTGAAATCAACTCTCTATTTGATTCTGATAGAAAAGTGAAAAGTCCTTCCTGGGCTCCGGCTTCCGGTTTAATTTTATATAAAGTAAATTATTGAGAGGGGGAGAGTTAAATGATAAATTTAAATGGTAAAGTTGCTGTAGTTACCGGTGGCTCACGCGGCATCGGAAAAGCTTGCGTTGAGTATTTTGTTCGCGCTGGTGCCGATGTTGCCTTCACATTTAATACTCGCGAAGATCGAGCAAATGAATTGATTGAAAGTCTTCTATCTTATAAGAAAAAAGTAGAAGCTTATAAGTGTGCAGTTGAAATAGAATCTGATGTTATTGCAACAGTAAAAAAGATCCAAAACGACTTTCCCGGGATAGATATACTCGTCAACAATGCCGGGATTTGGGAATTTGGCGAAGCAGAAAAGATGACTCTTGAAAATTGGAATCGAACTATGGCAATCAACTTAACAGGCACGATGCTTTTTACGAGAGAAGTTATTCCCATAATGAAAAAAAATTCTGCCGGAAAAATAGTAATAATTACTTCAACTGCAGGACAGAGAGGTGAAGCCTTCCATTCGCATTACGCTGCGAGTAAAGGTGCGCTAATTTCATATGTGAAATCACTCTCAACCGAACTGGCACCATTTAATATTTTAGTTAATTCAGTTGCACCTGGTTGGGTCGATACAGAAATGTGTGATCCGGTTTTTAATAATAAAGAATATGAAGAGGAAGTAAAGTTAAACATTCCTCTCAAAAAAATTGCTGCCCCTGAAGATATTGCCGGACCGGTTTTGTTTTTATCAAGCGATTTGGCAAATCATATCACAGGTGAAATACTAAATGTAAATGGCGGCAGTGTTTTGTGCGGTTAATTTCATTCCGTGTGAAATTATTAAACCCAGAATGTTCATTAGAAAAAAAGAATCCGCCGCGGCGGATTGTTAAAAATAAGATAAGTATAGATAATTTCCGAAGGATCCTTTGGAAAAGAAGTTAACCCCGACTTACATTTTCTTGGTTTTGAAGTTTTTCTTATTGGTGTTTCTCTTTCAAAACCTTAGAAAATGTTAGTCG
>JAHJVF010000297.1 GCA_018828505.1 Bacteroidota bacterium
GCCCAGTATCCCATTCCCCTGGCTTCACGATGGCAGGTTACCCAACCAGGTGCAGAGTTCAGTTCTGAAGTGGTTGCTACCCTTTCTTCAGTCCCGCTTTCAGCGGGATGGATTGTGTAAGCTTTACTTGGCGCACTCATAAATATGCTCATAAACTCGCGAACATTTATTCTGGAATACATCTGACGTATAAACCGATGGTAATTCTTTATCAAGAATCTGTTGGATAGTGAACTGAACACTCGCTCTTGTCTGTTGTCTTTTTCTCCAATCCAAAACCAACTTACCCGCTTTCAGAGTAACCAATAAATTATCTTCTGAATAATTTGTAATCATCTGATAACCATCAACTTGAAATTTGTTTTTCAACCCAGGCTTTGAATCGGTCTAAATGCTTATGAAGTTTTTCGATATCTGCTTCATCATAAATTTCACCACTGTATGATAAACTGGATTTGTGAGCTATTAATCTTTCTAGTTGGTTCAGGGCATTCTTTTTCGTTTCTGAAGATGGAAGCAAATCGTCAATTAATCTGACTACATCCTGATGGTCATCACCTTTGCTTTTAACACCACCAAATTTAATGGTTGCAGCGTCGGCATAAGCAATAGCTGCGTGTACCATCAGAACACCTGAAGCATTCCACCGCCCTGATTTTTTTTCAGCCATTGCCCCCTTATAAAAATTATCCGCTATAGTTCTGTACTTCGAAAACTGAGATTTATCAGTAACAGCTTTTTTAGTTTCTCTTGGCATTGAGCAGCTTGTCTATTGATGTTCCGAAAATCAATATACCATCTTTAATGATATCATTAACCGGCGGTTTATTATTTTTTGCCCGCCTTGTAAATTCTCTATGCGTGATATAAAACGGTGAGACATTCACAAAATACTTTTTATGTAATAATGATTGAAGTTCAAAAACCGATTCTTCAAGTATTTTCTTTTGATTCGCTTTGTCATAGATGATGCATAAATCCAGATCACTGCCGGCTTCTTCTTCTTTGCGGGCAACACTGCCAAATAAATAAACACTTTTGCACTTCTTCTTTAACTGCTCCTTTACATCATTAATGATTTCTTCAACAAATTGCTGTTCAATTTCAAAGAGAGGGGTGATCCCCTGCTTTACAAGGAAATGCTGCCGGTTAAGTGAAAACAGGTGATCCCTGCCGCCGCGAACTCTTTTTAAAATGCCGATGTCTTCTAAATCGTTCAGGGCTGTAAAACAATTCTTTGCTGTAATACCGGCAACCCGTGCAACTTCACGTCCGGAAATACCGATTACATATTTGTTTAATGCACGTAAGACTGCAATATTTGACCAGCGGGTGAATACTACGTCTAATACTCTGTTTATTATCATGATGTTAATTGTTCCCTTCCGGGTACATATGTACCCTTTTGGGTACAAACTTATTTGTAAAAAAGAAAAAGAGCAAGTGTTTTTCGTTAATCACTATCGCTCAGCTTTTCATTTCGGATTCAATAAAATCACAGGTATTACGAAGTTTGGCTTAAGACTATCATCTCTTTTCTAATTTTGGACTATTAATCAATTTATAGTCCAATATTTGATTATAATAAATCCACTAAATTCTATTTGAAATCTTTTCAAAATTGAGCCACATTCGACGATAATGTGGCTGATTTTTGAAATCGCTATATCGTCACAACCTGTTCCAATATAACAAGTCACACCTCAACCTCTCCGCTCATTAGTTTGAGTAAAAGCAAATCACTGTCTATTCGGCAATTAAGTAAACAGCCAAGAGATTTGAAAATCTCAATTGCTGGTTGCTCAATTAAACTATCTTCTGAGTAGGAACTATGCATGTTTCAAATATTTGACTTTAGATTTCATATACACTATGTTTGTTTTAGCTCATCTGCCATGTGTAGAAGGAGTAACGAAGTCGCTGCAAAGCGGCTTTAGTTTTTTAAAGTGGTTTCATTTTTTTTCAACTTCATTGATGCTAATGTTAAAATCTTCAATACACCAAGTAAGTATTTTTGAATTAATTAGTGCTTTCTCTTTGTTTGCCATAGTTAAATTCTTTTATAATTTTGGTTCTACCGCTAATAGTGTGAAAACAAGTCAAGCCCGCCTGCCTCAAAGCTACAAGTTCGGCGGGCAGGTTGTCCGTTAGTCCGTTAGCTAACGGATGATTTATTTCTCCCGCAGATACCGCTAATTACCGCTGATGTATTTCTGCGTTCACCCCGTTAGATAAACATATATGAATAACATTATCTCTTTCATAA
>JAHJVF010000298.1 GCA_018828505.1 Bacteroidota bacterium
AATAGTTTTTGATGCAAGCAATTTACCAAGCGGGGTTTACATTTATTCCTTGCGAGTAAATGACTTCGTTCAAAACCAGAAGATGACATTATTGAAATAAACCGTTAAAAAAAATAAGGGTAAGCTTTCCGTTAGCTAACGAATAGTTTGCCCTTTGATTTTAGAGCGTAAGTATAACCTACTGCTCAACACCGACTGCCATTTCAATTGTGGTGTATTACAAATTATTGGCATTAGTGTAAAATGTAGGTTTGTTGTTTAGCAGAGTTCTTCTAAATAAGTTTTAACTAATTATTGGCATTGTGCTTCTAACTTAACCGTCAGTTTTGTGCGGCGGGTTAGCAGCCACGCCGCTATCCCGAATTTGACTTTCGGGATAGCTTAGCTATTTCAACAATCTAAATTTTGGAGGTGATATGTTAAAAAATCATATTCTTGAACTGCAGAAAGAACAAAGTTTTCCATCAATTACTATTATGCTTCCAACTCATCGAAACTTTCTTGAAACTGAAAAAGATAAAATCTTCTTGAAAAATTTAGTTAAAGAGTGTGAAGAGAAACTCTTACTTAAAATCAATAAAAAAGAGACGGAATATTTCCTGGAAAAGATTAAAAATGTTATTTCTAATATCGACTATCATCATTTACACGCAGGACTTGGAATATTTGTAAATAGAAATAAAGAGTTCACGTTCACATTTCCATTCGATGTTCCTAAACTCGCTGTAGTCGATGATACATTCGAGACAAAATTTCTGATCAAAAGATTTAACAGAAATGTCCAATACTGGCTGCTTTCTGTTGCTGAGAAACCGACCAGACTTTACGAAGGATACGACACTAATTTAATTGAAATGACTCATTCTGGTTTTCCAATTGATATCGATGAAGTGATCGATCAACATCCCGATAGAATCAAGCATACTTATGAAAACTTTCAAACTGAAAAATTCCGACAATTTGTAAGATATGTCGATTCTCGATTTAATGAATTAAAAAAGAATAATAATCTTCCAGTTATTGTAGTAGGTGGGACTAAAACTCTTTCGACTTTTCAAGAAGTAACTGATAGAAAAGATGTAATTGGAACAATTGTTGGCAGCTTCAATAAAGCTAATCAAATGCAGCTTGCTAAATCTGCTTTTCACATTGTTTCTGAACATCGTAAAAAAGTCCGTGATGAAGTTTTGAATAAATTCAAAGCTGAGTTTAATAAGGGCAAAGCAAGTATGGGATTATTAGAGATCTGGATGCTTGCTAATCAAGGGCGGATTAAAACGCTGCTTGTTGAGGAAAATTATCATCAACCAGCAAAATTCAAAGAGAATACACCAATCTTCATCAATAAATCCGAAGGTCCTTATGAACTTGACGATATAGTAGATGAACTCATTGAGATTGTCTTTATTAAAAATGGCAATGTGGTATTCTATGAGGATAATCTTCTGAAGGATTTTCAGAGAATAGGTGCAATCTTACGATATTAGTCTTCGAAGTATTTTGTCTTCTAGCCGACTATTCCGGGACAGTGGCACCTAAATTCAAACCATTTTATTCCGATAATATTCTAAAGGAATGAAACAGAGTTAGAATTATGATATATAAAACCACGATGAGAAGATTTTGGATTTCGGGTGTATTCACATTAGTATTAACACAAAGTCTATTCGCACAATATTTCTGGAACAATCCGTCAATCCAAAATAATAATCTTTATGATGTACATTATTACAATTCGAATACAATTTATGCTTGCGGCGAATTGGGAACGCTGCTCAAATCAACTGATAAGGGTTTTAACTGGCAGATAACACACCGGCTCCAAAATGTCTATACAGACTTTAAATCAATAACTTTTACCGATCAATACAATGGCTGGATAGTTGGTGATTACGGTGAGATACTCCGTACGTATGATGGGGGTATCAATTGGTCCCGAGAAACATCTCCAACAACAAAAAATTTGCGAAAAGTTTTTGCTCTACGGTGGGATAAATCTTGGACAGTTGGCGAAAACGGAGCAATTCTATATGCACCAAATGGATATAGTTTTTCTACACAATCTTCAAACACATTTAGGAACTTGAACTCGATCTTTTTTATAGATGATCAAAAAGGATTTGCCGTAGGTGATAGTGGTGTAATGCTCAAGACAAGTAATGCCGGCACTAGCTGGCAGGCAATTCCTCTACCGCTAATCAAAAAAAACATTTACGATATTTTCTTCCCTTCACAATTTAGAGGATATGCAGTTGGTGATTCGGGTTTAATTTTGCGAACCACAAACGAGGGATTGAGTTGGAATATTATTGCTAATACTATTTCGATTTCAAATTTTAGAACAGTTTATTTCCGTGATGATAATAGGGGTTGGGTTATGGGAAACGAGTCGAGAATCTTTTACACTACTAACGGTGGAAGCACCTGGACATCTCAAAATAGTCCAACCTGGAGAACATTATTCGGTGCACATTTCATTTCAGATCAAGAGGGATTCATCGTTGGAGATTGGGGTACGATTTTGAAAACTACGAACAGTGGTATATCATGGGCACAGCTAAATCAAGGCATTGATGAATATTTGAATAAGAGTTGGTTCATAAATGAAAATATTGGTTGGATAGCAGGAGATCGAGGAGTGATGTTAAAGACTACAAACGGAGGTTTTAGCTGGCTCAAAGTCCCGACCTTGAATCGATGGAATCAACCGATGACTGCCGATATAAATGCAGTTCAATTTCTTGATGAGAATAATGGTTTCGCCATCGGTGATTCAGGATATTTTTCCTATACAACAAATGGCGGGAATGAATGGTATTTCTATCATTATGATGCTATAAATAGGATGGACGATTTATTCGGACTTCACTTTTTAGATTCTTATAATGGCTGGGTGGTTGGCGGGTATTGGAGTCAGCCTGTTTTTCTGAAAACTACGGATCGAGGACAAAGCTGGCATATCTGGCGACCCTGGGGGGTTTGGGCGGATTTATATCATGCGGCTGTACCACTCCATGTGAATATGTTGAGTTATTCGCGAGGCTGGGCTTCGGGAAGAACAGGTGTTTTACGCTATACTGTTAATGGCGGGGGAAATTGGCAGTATTACGATCCAAACATTCTTGGTTTTGGCGATTGGTTGAACTGGATTCATTTTATTGACTACAATACAGGATGGACTTGCGGTAAAGCCGGAAAGATATTTAAGACAACAAATTCCGGGCTTACGTGGTTTGAACAATATTCCGGGACGAATAGAGAGCTTCACTCGATATATTTTGCAGATGAGAATTTTGGAATGATTTGCGGGGAAGATGGAACAATTTTACGTTCCACTGATGGAGGATCTTCCTGGGCAGGTCTTCCAAAAATGACAAATGGAAGATTAAAATCAATTTTTAAAGCAAGTTCATTGACCTGGTATATTAGCGGAGATAGAGGGTTGATATTTAAAACCACAAACGCAGGGATTACTTTCGTCGAGATGTCCAATCCAATTCCGGAGCTATTCGAGCTGAAACAGAATTATCCGAATCCTTTCAATAGTATGACAACCATAGAATTTATATTAAATAAATCTTCGGACGTTGAACTGGTCCTTTTTAACTCACTTGGAGAAAAAATCTCAATAATCGCCAAAGGTTTTTTCACAGCGGGAAAACAAATCGTCAGTTTGGATACAAAGCATAATAATTTAGACCTTTCTTCCGGAGTTTATTTTATTAGATTGGAAACCAACCATCTTCAAAAAACAATCAAGACAATATATCTGAAATGATGATATGATATTTATTTCCATCCGTTTATTAATATTATGAAGTTACTCAACACGGTCATTCTGAATCCGTCAGCTGACGGATGAAGAATCTTAGACCTCAATTTCAAGCTTTTTTTAGATGTTTCTCCCGACAAGTTGGGATCAACATGACAAAAAGTCAATTCTGCGTAAACTTAAAATTTTGTCACTTTTTTAATTATTTTTGTTTTCGCCAAATTAATTCTGAGGATAAAATGAAATTGAGATTTATTTCTGTTCTTATTCTTATTGTAGTAATCACAATTCCTAATGCCTTTGGGCAGTGGAATCAAGAATTTCAGATAAATAATTTTGATTCGAGTCGGGTTGCAGGCTGGCTGCCTTTAAAGAAATTAGGCGATAAATGGGAATATAGATTTTATATTTTAGATACAAACAAATTTGAAATCTACAACAACCATTATGGTGGTGGTGTTCAATATACCTATAACTTTACAGCGGAAGAAAAAGCCGCCGGTAATCTGCTTTACTCTGTCGGTACAGATTTAACAGGAGATAATATTGTTGAATTTTATGTCCTAGCATATCATGGTACAACCGATATTCGTCAATCAGTAAAAATTTTTGATATCATTTCGAAAGTTATTGTCTTCTCGCTCAATGAACCTAATTACTCATTTACTGCTCCTGTAATTTATGATATAGACAATGATGGAATTTTAGAAGCAGTATTTGCACGTTATATATATCCATACACAGGAGCTTATGGATATGTTGTTTATAATACGGGAGTTTCAACATCCATAGGTGGCAGTATCGAGAATTTGAAATTTGATCTCAAACAGAACTATCCGAATCCGTTTAATCCGCAAACGAATATTGAATTTACACTTGATAGTTCTGCTGCGGCTAAGTTAGAAATTTTCGATTCTAATGGTGAGAAGATTGATAAACTGCTTGACTCGAATTTACCTGCGGGAAAGCACAATATAATTTGGCGAGGTGAAAACTCTTCAGGAAATAAATTAGCAAGCGGAGTTTATTTCTACCGTCTTACTGTTAATGGTGTCGATCAAAATAAAAAGATGATTCTTTTAAAGTGAAATTACCATTATCAAATTAGTTTACTAATTCTTCCCCGCCTGCCTCATGGCTATAGATGTGGCGGGCAGGCCCGCCTGCCTCACGGCTATAGATGTGGCGGGCAGGTAAGCTATGACCAATCCTTGGTTAGAAATATCCCCTAATGATTATGAAAGCCACATGGCTTCTCCAGAGGTTAGGCAGTTGCAGGCTCTCAACAAAATTTTCAGAAATTGCTTAACAAAGCTGAAACCAAAATCTGTTGCGATACTCGGATGCTGTACCGGAAATGGATTCGAACATATTGATCCAAGTATTACGGAGCGGGTTGTTGGGATAGATATTAATCCTAAATTTCTTTCAATAACTATGGACAGATTCAGCTTTTCAATTCCGAATTTGGAACTTCTTGAATTTGATATTTCTAATGATGAACTGGAGATTCAACCGGTTGATTTAGTTTTTGGGGCATTAATTTTTGAGTATGTTGATATTGAAAAAGGAAGGGCAAATATCCGAAAAATATTGAAACCGGGGGGACATTTTGTTGCCTGTTTGCAAATGCCAAGTGAATCGTGCAGTGTTGTTACTCCAACTCCTTATAAAAGTCTTGAAAAATTAACCCAGATTTGTCATTAGAGAACAAAAGACTTTAGATACCCGTTACAAAAATTGATATAAGGGTACCTCTAAAAACCTATTCTGCGAACATCTGCGGGAGAATATTTCCCGCTGATTTCGCTGATTACCGCAGATAAA
>JAHJVF010000299.1 GCA_018828505.1 Bacteroidota bacterium
AATTTTTGTAACGGGTATCTAAAGTCTTTTGTTCTCTAATGACAAATCTGGGATAAACTTATGAACTCATCGACACCAAGATTAGCTCCTCTAATTATACCCCTCAAAGTTCCTCTATCGAGTTCCTTATGATCTGGAACAACAACTTGGCAAAATGGGTTATCCTTTCTTAATATGATATGACTTCCTTCCTGTCTTTTAAAGTAAAACCCAACTCGTTTCAAAGCTTTGACACATTCACGACCGGAAATTCGCGGGAGTTTAGTCATACTGCAACTATGAGAGAATCAAAGTGTTCTTCAGGAACATCAATGCCATCCTCTTCGAATGCTTTGATATAGCCCTGGATCGCTTCCTTAATATTTTTTATGACTTCCTCCTTTGTTCTACCCTGTGAGATGCATCCGGGCAAACTTGGGCATTCAGCAATAAAAAAGCCATCCTCTCCGGGATAAATAATTACTTGTCTCACTTCTTCCTCAATTCTTTTTCCAAAATATAAAAATATTCGATATGATAAACATGCATTTATCTACTCCATTACTATTGATTCCATCACAAAATTTCTATATTCAGCGACATGTCATATTTACCCAGCTATGCCGAGACATGTCTCTACAGAAATTTAATTGAACAAATATTGTAAAACTTCTTTCAACGTTTTTACTTCGATTACAGAAATTTTATATTTTTTTTCCCCAATCTTTGAGTTGCTCTTGGGGAGGAGAATTTTCTCAAACCCTAATTTCTCAGCTTCCTGAATTCTCTTCTCAAGTTGATGGATGGAACGTATCTCGCCCCCCAAGCCAACTTCACCCACGACACAGGTTTTCGAATCCGCAGGAATATCTTTGATACTTGATATTACAGCCGCGCAAACTGCCAGGTCTGCAGCCGGCTCATCTATATCGACTCCTCCAGCAATATTCAAAAAAACATTTTGTGAACTTAATTTGTACCCAAGCCGTTTCTCCAAAACCGCTAAAAGTATAGATAATCTTCTATAATCAAATCCCGTCGTAACTCGCTGAGGCATCCCATAATTGGAAGGGGTAACAAGGGCTTGTACTTCTACGAGAATTGGGCGTGTGCCCTCAATGACTGACGTAACTACTGAACCGGATGCACCATACTCACGTTGAGAAAGAAATACTTCAGAGGGATTTGAGACTTCAACCAAACCGGTATCGTGCATTTCGAATATGCCGATTTCATTTGTAGAACCGAATCGATTTTTCATCGCACGAAGTATTCTGAAAGAATAATTTTTTTCCCCGCCGAATTGCAAAACTGTATCGACAATATGTTCAAGTAATTTTGGCCCGGCAATGGCTCCATCTTTGGTTACGTGCCCGATTATGAGAACGGTTATCATTTTCTTTTTTGCAAGCTGCATTAAATAAGCTGTGGATTCACGGATTTGTCCAACCGTTCCGGGTGCAGTTCCAAGTTCAGGCTTAAAAATCGTTTGGATTGAATCAATTACAGCCACTGCTGGTTCATTTTTTTCGAGCGTGAAAAGAATGTCATTGAGATTTGTTTCGGGTAGAATAAAAACATTTTCGGATTTTAGTTTCAGTCTCTCTGAACGGTATTTTAATTGCTCGGCTGATTCTTCCCCGGTGACGTAAATAACTTTAGACCTCGAACTTGAAACATCAAACTTAATATTCGAAACTGCCTGCATAACCAAAGTTGATTTCCCAATTCCCGGATCGCCTGCAATTAATACAACACTTCCGATTATTAAACCACCACCGAGTACGCGGTCAAATTCTTTAATGTTAGTTGCTATTCTTATGTTGTCAGTCGGACTTAACTGAGAAATTGATTTAATATTCTGTACTGTTCCGACGGTCGCAGCATGACTCGTTTTTGGCTTCGCCATTTCCTCTGCAAGTGTGTTCCATTCCATGCACTCGGGGCATTTGCCAAGCCATCTGAGCGATTCATAACCGCAATTTTGACAAACGTATTTTATTCGCGATTTATTCACTTTTCGGTAATGTATAATTCATAATGCATAATGAATAATTAAAACTCAAAAAATTATATGACAGTCCCGACTTTGTCGGGATAAATTGTAAAATGATTATCAGTATCCTGTCCTTTTTATAAAACTCATAATCACCTGATCATTTGATTTCATAAACTCATCATGCGTTCCGATGAAGTAGATTTTGCCATCGTGTATCATTGCTATTTTATCAGCGACTTTTTTAACGCTTACCATATCATGAGTAACAACAATCGTAGTAACTTTTAATCTTTTTGAAAGATCATAGATCATTTCATCGATAGAATCCGATGTGATTGGATCAAGTCCGGTTGTTGGCTCATCATATAAAATATATTGCGGATTCGTAACAAGTGCTCTCGCTAACCCGACACGTTTTTTCATACCGCCGGATAGTTCTGCAGGTTTCTGGTCAAGAATTCCACGAAGATTGACGAGTTCTAATTTTTCATTGACGATTGTTCTGATCTCAGATTTTTTCATTGGAGTATTTTCGCTTAATGTAAGTCCAACATTTTCCTCAACAGTCAATGAATCAAATAATGCGGACCCTTGAAATAAGAATCCAAATTTTGATCTGAGCATATATAATTCTTTTTCATTCAATTCCGAAACGATTTGCCCATTGACTTCAACAAAGCCGAAATCTGGTTGAAGCAGACCTACAATATGTTTTATTAAAACACTTTTTCCGCAGCCGCTTCTTCCAATTATTGCAATCGTTTCACCATCAGAAATTTCGAGATCGACACCTTTGAGAACTTGAAGATCACCGAAAGATTTGTGAAGATTATGAATTCGTATCATGTGTGATTAAATTTTTGTCAAAGCTAAATAGAAAAGCAGTGAAAAAAAAGTGGAAGAATTGAATTATCCGTTTAATCTTGCTCTTAATGGATGATAAAAAGCT
>JAHJVF010000300.1 GCA_018828505.1 Bacteroidota bacterium
AATTGGAACTGATTTCGACGGCGGTGGTGGAGTTGATGGTTGTTTCGATGTAAGCGAAATGAAAAACATAACAATCGAATTACTTCGGCGAGGATACTCAGAAAAGGAAATTGAAAAAATTTGGAGCGGTAATTTTATGCGGGTGTTTAGAGAAGTGGAGAAATTTGCCTCAAACTTGGGTCAAAATTAGGAATAAAATATTATAACAAACAGTAATAAACAATAATATACTTGACAAAAGAACAAGAATTGGCTAAGTTTGGTCAGAAAATTTGAGAGGTAATCCGTGGAAAAGCCAAAGGCCATTTCATTTAGTTTACTCCCTTCCTTCCAAAATAAAGAGGAATATTTCGAAAAAATTATCGATGAAAAATATTCCTTCACAAAAATTCTGAATCTACTTTTACTAATGATTTTGTTTTCTTTTTTGTATGGCGTTGCAGTTGGGAGCTATCATAGCCTTGCTCAAGCTATGGCGGCGGGTGCAAAAATCCCTGTACTGTTTTTACTCGCGTTAATGATTTGCCTTCCAGCACTATTCATCATTCAATATACTTTAGGATCGAAACTAAAACTCTTTCAAATGGTTTCGATCATCATCTCGGGATTTGTTCTTACGACATCAATAATGGTTTCATTTATTCCGATCGTAATCTTTTTTCTTTTAACAGGAGGGAATTATTATTTTCTTCAATTGCTTCATATCGCTATCGTAATTCTTTCGGGATTTTTTGGAATGCGTATGATAATTGAAGCGTTGAAATATTCTTGCGAGAAAAAAGGTGTCTATCCAAAAATTGGCGTGACTGTTTTCAAATTTTGGTTTGTAATTTTAACTCTCGTCGGAATTCAATTGGCTTGGAATCTCAGGCCATTTACCGGTGATCAAGGAAAGCCATTCGCCTTGTTCAGAGAATATGAAGGTAATTTTTATGCGGCGATAATTTATTCAATCAATCAGCTGCTTGAAGGAAATACTGAACCGGGTACGAAGGATAAAATTCCGAAAGAAAACCCAAAACAGGACTCGCTGTTCTTATTCAACAGATAAAAGAGGAAATAATCTGTGCAAGATGATATAATGACATTAGAAGAAGTCGCCGCTTATCTTAAATTGAGACCTCAGACGATTTACACCTGGGCACAGGAAAAGAAAATTCCCGCAGCAAAGATCGGCAAAGAATGGCGATTCAAAAAATCAATTATCGATAAATGGTTCAATCGGCATTTTGATGAGAAGTTTAATAAAGTAATTAAAGACGTTAAAGATAAAGAGAGAAACAACAATGAACATAAATGATGGTTATTGAACCTAAACATGAACTTGAATCAATGATTAAAATTTATCTGAAGATATTTTTATTTAATTTTGTCTATGCAGTTCATATATTGAATTCAGTTTATATAATCCTTGAATTGTAATTGGAAATTAAAATACATTCACACTGTTTGGAACGAATCCAAGAAAGAGGTACAACAATAGGGGAAGTAGAACAGACTATTTTAACTGGTGAGCAATTCCCAGCAAAGTATGGTAGAATTGGATTCCGAAAAAATTTTATTTATGAGCAAGAGTGGAACAGAAAATTTTATCGCAATAAACAAGTAGAAGCATTTGCGGTTCAAGAGAATGATGGATGGATTGTAATAACAGTTATTACTCATTATTTTTAGTTGACAGGAGATCAATATGAAATTTACATATGATTCACGCTATAATATTGCGTATATCCACTTCAAAGAAAAAAATGAATTGGTAGAGAGTATTCGGTTGAGTGATGAGTTAGTTGTTGATATTTCAAAGGATGGAAAAGTTTACGGTATTGAACTTCTGAATGCCAATGAACAATTATGCGAATGCACCCCTTCGGGGAAAGAAGGATTTTCTGGCAAAATTGAATTCATTAATGAAGCTACTGGAGAGAAGACAGAACTTTCATTAGCAATTTGAATTATTCTTTTCTTACAATAAATTTTTCAGTGGTCTCTTACTCGCTTCTCCTCATTACCTATTGCACAAATGTCAAAAACAAACGCAATTCGAATTCTTGAATCAAAAAAAATTGCTCATGAAGTAATTTTTTACGACTTCAATGAAGAAGAAATTGATGCTGTTTCTGTTGCAAGAAAAATAGGAATGCCTCTCGAAGAGGTCTTCAAAACTCTGGTCGCAAGGGCAAGCGATAATGAAATATTATTATTTGTCATTCCAG
>JAHJVF010000044.1 GCA_018828505.1 Bacteroidota bacterium
ATTTTTCTTTTTTGTCTCCTTACATCCCCACTTTAGCATCAACTCTGCTTTTATGAATCTTGATAATCTACATTTCTACGGTTGAGTTTCTTGGAAGGCTATTTTTATACTATTCTTATTCCAGTTTCTATTATTTCTTTAACTAATGGATCTTCTTGAGTAAAATCTTTAGGGTTAAAAGGCAAGACTTCTAAAAGGGAGCTTACGGATAGCGTGATTTTTCTAATCTTGCTTCGGTCTTTTATTCTTACACCTTCAAATACTTTTGAGACCAGAGCAATATCAATATCACTTAAATCATTACTCTTTCCTTTAGAATAACTTCCAAACAAAAAAGCTCTCTCTATTGGAATGTTATTCTTATTTAATACATCCAAATAATTAAAAACAATTGATTTTATTTCAATTGGAATTTCAACCATTTTAAAAACTCTTTAATTTGTGATAAATATTTTTCTGCCAGTTCTTTGGTGCACATTTTGTAAAATTCATTCTTGTATTCCGGATACCTTACTTCTAAGTTAAAATCGTTTGCTTCATCAAGAAATATTTTTTGTTCTTCATTAAGTTCTATCAGAGATAATTCTGATAATCGAACTAAGTTATGAATTTTGGGGGGAATTTTATTTTGATTGTTTTTTACAAATACTGCTTTTATTTCCCGACAAGTCGGGATAAATGAGCAATAAATAAAGACCAATCATATTTTTCTGAATTTAACAAACTTTCAGAAGTTTCTAAATCGTGCTCAGCACTTTCAAGCCAATAATTTATATGTTCTTCTCGTGTCATAAAAAATCTTTTTATTTAAAAATAGGAAAAAATAATTAAGTTTGGACATTAATCAGATAATTGCCTAACGGCGTTGCGCCTAAGCCGAAGGCCTAGACTTGCCCGCCGTAGTTTTAACGTAGGCGGGACAACAATGCCGAATTTGTTAATAATTTTTATAATTCGAAAAATCTTTCATAGCAGCACTACCTTGAACAAGAAACTTGAAACGGAACGACTAACACTAAAATTTGTAAAATGCAGTATGCGATTACAGTTTACCCCGACTTGTCGGGGCTGTCGCCTTGAGCCACTGGTTATAAACCGACAATTCTACAAAGTGCTTACTTTCATTGATATTTCGTTCGTTAAACGTAAAAAGTCTTTCGAGTTTAGTGTTAAAATTTCATCAATTTTTGCCTTCAATGCACATTCAACAATTATTGCATCATAAACAATTCCACCAGAGAAATTGGAATTACTCATTTTCTCTACAATCTCAAAATAATCTTCATCTGTGAGGTAAATAGTTTTTGCGATATTCTTAATGTTGTTTTCAATTAACTGTTTTGCAATTATTGGTGTAATTTTGGGTTTAAATGGAGCACTTGTTAAAACGCTATAAATCTCTAATATTGTATGCGATGAAACTAATAATTCAAATTCTTTGTTCTTTGCCTTCATTAAGAATGACAAAGCAGATTTGTGTTTTGGATGAGATTCAACAAATGCTGCGATTAACACGGAACTATCAAATAGAATTTTCAACATTAGCCCTCATTTGTTAATAATTTGTTCATTCGTTTATTTCTATCAGACTTTATCAGATCACTTTTTTTGTCTTCTAGATTTCCAGTAAAAACAAGAATTCCATTTCTATCAACAACAGGTTCTTTTTCTTGGACTAATTCTATAACAATTCGTTTTCCATCTTCAGAAATGTTCAATGTCGTCTTAAAATTTATTCCAAGACGTTCACGAAATCTTTTTGGAATTATTACACGACCGAATTTATCTAACGTGGTTACCATAGTTTTTCTCCTCATTTGTTATTGGCAATTTAATGTAACTTTTTGCCAAAATCAAATTTAAGGTTTATAACGGCGGGCATCAGCGGCGGCTGTAAGCCGTCCGCTGGATGCCTTTGTTAGGCGGGCAGATGATTTATTTCCGACCTCGCCAATAAAATGGACGCCGCTTTTGATTTGCAATTGCTAATATACGAATGGAGTTATTGACAACAGAATACTTACATGACAATACTATAGTAATCCGTAGCTTCATTCAACTCTGATTCTGCCATTTCGTGAAAGGAAATTGACGGTATCATTTTAACCGTGCGCGTGCTTCTCTAAAAACTATATTCGCCGGGCGAGAAGTTGCTTTACCTTTAATGAGTTCTTTGTGACGACGAAGTGCTTCTTGAGCCCAAAGTTGTTCATTTTCTTCGTCAGAAAGTTCGTCAAGACTCAGTAAAAGACGACTTGCTAACTTTGCACGAGTACGACTATCTAATTTCATTAATTGTCTTTCAATATTTTGTACTGTCATTATTTTAATCCCTTCTTTTCTGAATATTATAAAAACAAAATTTATGATGCCACTCTGCCCGCATAACAGTGTTGTGCCTAAGCCGCCGCCCAACACTGCTATATTTTATTTTTAAAAAATGTTTACAAGTGTAGCCTTGCTTATCTTTTCTCGCGAGCAAGGCGGAATTAACTTTTTATTATCACTAAATTTAAAGAGCAACCCGCTTTTACAACTTCACTTTAGCAAATCAATTTGACCGCACTCTTCTCGCGGTCGGATTGTCCAATCCGAAGGATTCCTACGGAAAGGACTCCCCAAAGGGGTCTTCGACCTTCGGAGATTTGCTGGTTATACCGCATTTTCTAGGAAGCGATTGATTTTAATTTCCCCTTATTATACTTATGAATAATGCTGGAAATTAATGTTTGATATGGAATTCCTTCTTCTATTGCTTTCACTTGAATGTCGTGATAATCCTTTGTAGTTAATCGAATGTTAATTCGTTTATTTTTGGATATACTTTCCTTAGCAGCTTTTACATAAACTTTTTGGTCTTTCTTTTTAATCGGCTTCCATTCGCCTTTTTCATAAGATTCCATTAACTCTTTTTCTTCTTTATCTAAATATTTCATTTCTATTCCTCTTTGTTTAAATATTTTTTAGTCGCTTCTCTACTTGGATATATTGTTTTCAGAAAATATTTTTCTTCATCTTCCACAAACGGAACGATATATGCATAATCTCTAATTTCAACAATAAACATTTTTTGATCGGGGTATTTTCGTTTATTTGGGTG
The DNA here is from genome assembly GCA_018828505.1 of Bacteroidota bacterium. Classification (GTDB taxonomy): domain Bacteria; phylum Bacteroidota; class Ignavibacteria; order Ch128b; family Ch128b; genus JAHJVF01. The sequence continues at coordinate 3,101 of JAHJVF010000044.1, forward strand.
TCCAACTATTTCTAATAATTTATTATTTGAGAGAGATAATACAATTTCTTCAAACGATATATCCCTTGTTTCCTTTAAAAGATTATTTTTATCATCATCCCAATCAAAATACTTCATTTTTCAAATTATCCTTATGTGTGCCTTATAGACACGCTTAAAAAGTAAAAAAGCATTCGGATTAAGTCAAGTCAATCTATAATAATTTTATAAATATAATTTTACTGCGGTATAACGGCGTGATTTTTAAGCCGCCGCCCATCCGTCTCCGTCAGCTGACGGATGACGGACAGCTTCGCCAAGTTAGTTACAATCACCAATAATTATTTATTTGTTATTTATTTCGAACA
>JAHJVF010000301.1 GCA_018828505.1 Bacteroidota bacterium
AAATGACGGGCGGGATTGAGCAAACCCTATACATCGAGCCAAACCGCGCTTTAATATCGCCTTAGCAAATGATGGGAGCGTCGTGCTTTTGGTTGTTATGCGTTTGTGGCCGCTCAAACTTTGCCTTTGAATAATCGTTCGTTAAGAGTAATTCAACTTGGTACAGAATGCATGGTTAGTTGATGCTTGAAATCAGATGCTTTATCTAAAATTTGTTCGAGTGTATTGGCAGACTGAAGACCCTTACGCCACGTTCTGATATCCACCGTCCCTATGACGAGATATGGATTGCCAATAACCTCAGGTTTTCTAGCCAAGAACACATTTGCAAGTTCAGATTCAAGTCCTTTTTGATGAGCTATGATAACTTCACAAGACACACAATAGCGACACGTTTTCCCAAGAACAATAATTCCGCTCCCTTCCACATGAATAAGCAGCGCGAACTTCCGAGGACGAGTAGACCCATAACATTTTGGGCATTGGTTGAAATCAGCAATTGAATCTTGATTCAGAGCAAACCAGTATTTTTTCGGCAATCGTCCAAAGCACCTCTTCGTCCTTCCTGGGAGAACCGCTTCCCTTGTTCTTTTACGTTTCATATTGTGATTTCTCTCGATTGCAAGCGGCCATAACGCATAACGGCATGGCGGGTATCTGAAGTCCGAGCGAAGCGAGGATTTGGGCGAAGGTGCGAAGCACCATAGCCAGATACCCGCTTGTTAGGCGACGTATGACGCAGGCTATTCATGCTTTTACAAATCATAATTGTATTTCTCTATCCATTCATAAAAGTCATCATCTTCAGCCTCAAAGTATGTTTTAAGCCTCATCTCAAACCAAGCTTTATCTTTACATATCTCTTTTATTTCACTTAACTCTTCATTGGAAATAAAACCTTTCTCCTCAAGAAATGTGTAAAAATCGGAAATAGATTTAAGAAAAGATTTGATAGTAGATATATTAGAGTCCATAAACTTTCTAATATACCAATTACCCAAAAATTTTCTGATGGTGTCTCCGTAAACTTCCAAAATATTCATCAAATCTTCATAGACAAAAACATAATTCATTATAAAGTAAGCCGCCATCTCAGTTCGCTTGCCAGCAGTGCTCTCTTTTAGTCCTTTGTTTTTTAAATGTTCATAGAAATGGTCAAAAATTATTTTGGACCTTTGCCATTGTTTTTTGCTTTCTTCCTCTGAGTTATCCTCCTTAATGCATTCAAAATGTTCCGCTTTTATCTTATCCATACTTATCACCTATTCTTTATTCATCAACCAAGTAATATGCCGCCTAACGTGCTTTGTAAAAAAGACGTGCCGTCCCGCTTCATATAAATGACAAGTATCTTTCTCGAAGCGGGACGGCATGTAATGAGCACTATAGTTCTTCATATGATAAAGCGAATGACTTTTTTATCCCGCCAACGGCGGGATTAGGCGAAGTTATGACTGCTAACTTATCAAATATCATCTAATAGTTTTGCTCCATGACAGATGGTAACAATTTCAACCAGTTCTTCTTTAAGACGATAAACAATTCTGTAATTGCCATAAATCCGTTCCCGCAGGTTTTCATCTCTATATTCAGGAACAATTCTCCCGGCTTTAGGAAATTGAGGAATAGCCTTAATAATGGCGTTGACCTTCCTTGCAAAAAGGGCAGCATAATGTTCAGAATCTCTGGCTATATAGTTGCAAATGTCCTCAAAATTAGCAGCGGCTCTGGGAGACCACTTTATTTTGAAAGCCATTTGGACATCCGTTTTTCAACTTCTTCATGTGGTATGCCCTTCCCCTCATCTAGTTCCTTCAAGCCTGCGTCAACCTGAAGTTTAAAATATAATTCTGCCATAATTTCATCAACAGTGATATTCTCTGGAAGAGAATCAATCATTTTAAGAACTTGCTCTTTTATTCCTGCCATTTGATTATTTCCTTGTTGTTAGAAAATATACCATGAAAGTCAATTCTTAGCAAACAGTCATAATTTCGGCTAACGTCTGCCGTAAAAATGCAATGGTGTTGCGAACTCAAAATAGATTAATTTACTGTGAAGTAACAGCATTGAGCTTCATCGGCAGACGTCGATTCCTTTTTCATTGTAAAACTCCGTGCGGCATTTTTACGGCTGTTAGGCGTTCGTTGTTTTGCGATTTGATCTACAGGCCTTCTAAAGCGAGCGCGGAAACACTCGTTAGCCACACTAATCTTTCTTGACTTCTCGTATGAGGCGCTTGCCGTGATCACCTGAAACTTCAGCTAAGTTGAGTGAAGAACGGCCCGTCGAGTACATATATCCCGGGTACAATCTAGATTCTCCTCCTATTACGAAATAGCGAGAGCTGTTGCCTTCGAAGTAGATTTTCTTTTCTAGCTTCAGCCCCATGAACGAGAGGTCCGGCCAGTTTAGGGTTATGGTGTGGACCCCGGAGGGGATGCTGAAGGCCACAAACGAATTGTTCGAAAGTGATGCCGCCTCTTGTCCATCAATATACACGTGTAAATTCCACAGGAGTGGTTCTGCGTACTTTCGAATTATGTAGATCGTAGCCTCTTTCTCGTTTTGAGGATTCAATACAAAGTATACTGTGGACGCGCACCCCGTAAGCGCTACTGTAACCCAGATGGTCAGAGCAAAATGCCGCATATGAGTTCTCTCCTTTTTAATGACGTCAGATTGGTCCCGCCTGACCTACCGCCTTCAAACGAAACTTGATACGTAACCTGCAAACAAAACAATGACGCCTAACGTCTCGGCAAACAACGCCGTTGCTTTTGGCGCTACAAACGACCAATTCTCTCGCGGCAAAAACAATGGAGTGAGCACAACTGTCATCATATTAAAAGAGCGAACGTCGTGGTTGCGATTGTTAGGCGAAGCGGCGGCAATTTGATTTGCGTTATCTTTCCTAAATGTCATTCATTTTTTGGGTTTAACTTCCCCCATCGCTTCTCCGCTTACTTTCTTGCCATCGTCTGTGATATAGACAGCAGAGAAGAAAAGCGGAGCACCTTCCTTGAGAGCCTTCACAACAACAGTCTTGCTTCTGCCTTCAATGACTCGGATGGAGAGCTCTTTGTCGGCTTTCCAAGTGGGCCAAATTGGGACATCGTTCCCTTCCTCGTCCACTCCTTTAGCAGTGACAGTGATTTCTTCTCCAACCGTGAGCTTGAAGGTCGTGATACCAGTTCCCGTCCCCGCAACTTCACCTTTATAGATGATGATTTGAGTCAGGGGACCGTGCTTTTCTTGTGCGTAAGCAGTCATCGATGAGAGAAGCATCAAGATAACTGCACCAACAAGAATAGGCGTGATGTGTTTGTTCGTTTTCATAGGTCAATTTTCCTTTCTTTGTTGTTTTGCCGCTGTCTTCGTCTTTTATCGAACAGCGATGAGTTGTAGTGTGCGCTTTACTCCAGCAGCTTCAACGACAATGTCTATGGTTCCTTCTGCAATTCCTCGCAGAGTTACTCTCGAACCCTCCGCCGGTATAATTTCTACGATGCCGGGTTTGGTTGGTGTCCAGCTCGGACTGATGGCAATAGGATTACCATTTCCATCACGACCTTGTGCTGTGAATACAATTGTCCCACCTCTATTTATTTCTGTGCCTTCAGCATTGCGACCAGATTCTCCGAGTGGGACATCACCAACATAGACGAGAATTCTTGCCAATGGAGATGAAGCTTTTTCCGTTACCTTAGAGACTGTTACGCAACCGACTAAGAAGGCGATTGCGAGCAGTGCTACCATTGATACTGCGATTCGGCTTTTCATAGTTTAATACTCCTTTCTTTGATTTTATTGCCGCCGTTGCGCCTAACATCTGTAATGACGCAATATTGCGTTTTTATTTTTTTTAGTTTCATTGTTTATCGCCAGATTTAAGCAGTTTCTGAGTTTTGCCTGGTAAAATATGTTCGTCTTTCATCTTCAGAAAATCAAGAGGACTTCGTAACTGTCCAAGCCCTTTGGCGCTTACGTGTGTATTCACCCCGTGAGATAATTCTTGATTCTGTTCTTTCATGTCATTTCAATTTTCAGTTAAAACGGTATCTCACGGGGTAAACTTCCGTCGTCCGCACACTCTGGTGTCCAAGTAATGCTTGTATATATCTCAAATCTGTTCCGTGCTCAAGCAGATGCGTGGCAAACGAATGCCGTAACGAATGCATCGAAACCGGCTTCGTAATACCGCTTGCCCGGATCGCTCGCGTCAATACCGCCTGAATGCTACGCGCGGCTAAGTGCTTATCCACTTTTTCTCCGGGGAACAACCACCCGCGTGTACCGAGTTTATACGTTTTCCAGTATGTTATAAGTTGTGCGAGCAATGATTGTGGGAATACAGTATAACGATCCTTCTTTCCTTTTGCATCACGAATATGAATGAGGTTCCGTGTACCGTCGATATCTTCTATTCGTAATCGTACCAATTCACTAACTCGTAAACCACTTGCATACGCTAACATCAACATCGTCCGGTGTTTCAGGTTCGTCACAGCTCCGAATATTCTCATTACTTCTTCCTCGTTCAACACGTCAGGTAATTTCCTTTCCTTTTGCGGTCGCGGAAGTTTTCCAATCACGAATGGCTTTTCGTATAAATCTACATACAAGAATCTCAATGCGTTGAAGACTTGATTCACAGTCGAAGCAGCAATCTTCTTTTCTTCAATAAGGTAAAGTAGATACTGTTTCAGCTCGTCCGTCGTAACCTCACGTGGATGCTTTGGTTTCTCGTATGCGACAAATGAGCGCAAGCAACTCAGATATGATTTAATTGTTTTATGGCTGTTCCCGAAGGGATGCATTCGCAAATTTCTTAATCTCATTTCACGTTCCGCCGCGGCGGATTTCGTAGAACCCCGGTTGGTTACTATGTGCTCTTTTTACACTAGAGTAAAGGTTATTTTCAGAAACTAAGGTTAAAGACATTAGATTCCTAAATTTTCACTTGAAGTTTAAATAAGTTTTTCCCTAATGTCAAACTCTTTTGTGCTTTGATTCTCTACACAGTAGCATGATATTATACCATTTACAATTTTTATGCTTGAAATAGATTTTAAGATATAAATCCAGGAAATAAGAATTTAAAGCTCCGCTACTTCAGTCACATCTTCCGTTTGAAAACAGGTCATAGATACGTCTCGTTAAAATTCTATCTGGCTCTTGCTTATATTTTTCTTTTTACTTACATGATAAACCGCTTAAACCCAAATTTGTCATTAGAAAAGC
>JAHJVF010000302.1 GCA_018828505.1 Bacteroidota bacterium
CATGATTATGAGTAACAGCAAAGATTATTGTTTTCCCCGGATATTGTCCTGATTTATCTTTCAGACAAGTATCCATAAACTCTTCCCATTGAGCACGGAGAGTGTCTTTGTTCGTTACTTTCTTTTCAAGATCGGTTCCTTCAAAATTCAATTCATCGGGATCGATTCCATTAGAGCGAAGAATCGATTTTTCTTCTTCGGTAAGATCTATTCCCCTAATTCCTTTTCTCTGAAATTTTGTTTGTGCGGCATAAACATTAAAGTCAACTAAATAACCTTCCTTAACCGCATCGTCAAAGGTGTATAGAAAAGTTGGTGTTTTCCCGTCACAATCAAAAAACTTGAAAGTATCCCTGTCAATCAAATCTGCTGGAGTGGCAGTTAATCCAATTTGAATTGCATCGAAGTATGCAAGGACATCTGTAAATTTATTATAGATTGAGCGATGACATTCATCAGAAATTATTACATCAAAATCTGCAGGAGTAAATTTGTTGTAGCAAAGCTCAAGCGTTTGAAGAGTGGAAACATAAACTCTTGCATCTGTTGATAAATCGTAAGTTCTTATTCTTGTTCTTGACTCGTGTGGAAGATGCTGTTTAAATCCATCGGTCAATGCCTGATTAACTAAGCTGTCTCTGTCAGCAAGGAATAAAATCTTTTGTGCTGCATTTGCTCTGAGCAGAACATCAATCAAAGCCATTATCGTTCTTGTTTTACCTGTACCGGTTGCCATTACGAGAAGTGCCTTACGTTTCTTCTTATTATCTATGGCTTCAGAAATTCTTCTAATTGCTTCTACCTGGTAGGAACGATTGACGATAGATTCTTTTATCTGAATTATGCTGAGAGGTTTTCTATTTTGTTGAAGATGAAGAAGACGTTCTAAATTTTTTCGAGAAAAAAATCCTGCAACGTGTCTTTCGGAAGAATTTTCAGAATCCCAAAAGAAAATATCCTCACCGTTTGCTAGAAATATGTATGGGTGAAATGATTGTTTCTTTTGGATTTCTTCAGCGTATTGGAGAGCTTGTTCTTTTCCAACACGTGCATCTCTGCTTGTACGTTTTGCTTCAATAACCGCTAACACTTCTCCATTAGCGCGGTACAAACAATAATCAGTAAACCCGGTTACACGTGTTTTGTCATAATTTTGTACAGGAATTTCAAAACCGACTTGTATGCGATCTGATAAATTCCAACCGGCTTTTTTTAGCTGAGGATCGATCAGCGAGTAGCGAGTTTCAGATTCTTTTAATCTTGTTGGCATCAAAATTATACTGCATTTGTAAGCAAAAAACTTACTAAAGTTAGATAAAAATGAATTCTTACAAAAGGAATTTGTTTACCAAAAGTCCGAAAAATGATTTAATTTACACTGTTAGCAATGACGGATTTAATATGATAGTATTGAAAAACTTTATATCAATTTCCTCAGTAATTTTCATTTTCTTCTTTCAAAGTGTTTATGCACAGAAAGATATAGGCATTTGGATAGACTTCGAATTCTTTCTCGGTGAATGGGAAGGGCATCAAACAGGCAAATCCGGTATCGGTAAAGGGGAGAGAACGATTGAGTTTATCATGCAAGGAAAATATTTACATTGGAAGAATAAATCTACTTTTGAACCGCAAGAAAAAAATCCTAAGGGGGAAGTTCATGAAGATTGGGCTTTCATTAGTTATGATAAGATGAGAAAGAAATTTGTCATGAGGCAATTTCATGTTGAGGGTTTTGTCAATCAGTACATACTCGATAGTGTTTCGAGTGATTCTAAAAAATTGATTTTCGTTTCCGAAGTAATTGAGAATGTTCCTGCCGATTTCAGAGCAAGATTGACATATGAAATAAAGGGAGAGAGTGAGTTCTTCGAATATTTTGAATTAGTTCAGCCAGGAAAAGATTTTATGCTCTACACAAAGAATCATTGGAAAAAGAAATAGCATATGTCCTCCGATTCATTGAATTTAAAGTTCAAAGTCCTCACACCTTCTCGGTGGAAAGATTTAGAAAAATTATTCGGTGGACGCGGGGCATGCGGCGGATGCTGGTGCATGTGGTGGAAGCTGTCAAGAAAAGATTTTGAAAAACAAAAAGGGGGCAAGAACAAAAAAGCCTTTATGAAAATTGTCTCGAATGGTGAACGACCGGGAATCCTCGCCTACTACAAAAACGAACCTATTGGATGGTGTGCTGTAGCTCCGCGTGATAAATATCCGCTATTAGAAAATTCTCGTGTACTCAGAAGGTTTGACGATGAGCAAGTCTGGTCGATTGTTTGCTTTTTCATCGAAAAATCTTTTCGAAAAAAAGGTGTAGCCGTTAAACTTATAAAGTCTGCAGTCAATTTCGTAAAAAGATCCGGCGGAAAAATTATTGAAGGTTATCCAATCGAACCAAAGAAAAAAACTGCCGATGTTTTTGCATGGACAGGTTTTGCTTCTGCATTTCGAAAAGCTGAATTCACTGAAGTTGCACGCCGTTCACCTACAAGACCGATTATGAGATTTTTTCTCACAAAATAAAATAATCGTGTTCTTAATTCTTTCTTAAGTCAGTTCCGATTATTGCTAATGACATTTGTTAGTTCATTTTTTATATTGGATCAACAATAAACTTAGAGGTTTATAATGAAACGTGGGCTTATAATTTTCTTCCTTTCCATTATTCTATCAAATTCAGCTTTTTCAAACGGTGTTGGAATAGTTGATGCAAGTGGAATTTACTTACGATTGAAATCGAGTAGTGTAAAAGTTGACGTCGAAACTCAAATTTCGGTTGTCACAACTACTCAGACTTTTGTTAATGAATTAGGTTCTGATAAAGTTGTTAAGTATGCTTTCCCATTGTCCGAGCGCGCAAGTGCAATAGGACTTCGATTTTATGTAAATGGTCAGTGGTATATCGCAAATATTGCAGATACACCACAGGATACGACCATCCCTGGAGGTACTATCTCACCAAATTTAAAGACATACCTTGGTGCTACTCCATTGTACTTTTCAATTCCAGGGAGTGTCAAAAAAGATTCTACATTAATCGTAGAACTAAAATATGTTGAGTTTCTGCCATATGATATGGGAAGCGTTGACTTCAACTATCAGAATGACTACAGATTAATTCAAAATTTATTTTTGGATTTGCAGGAATTGGAATTTAGTTTAACTTCTTCCAGAAATATTGATAGTCTTAAGTACTTGAGTACTCATACAATTGACAGCATTAGTCATTCGAGTAATTCAGGGTACATCCGAGTTCGTATTCAGGAATCACTCGCAACACAAAATTATAAGATAAAATATTCGCTCAATTTAACGCAGCTCGGATTATTTGCTTACAGTAATCTTGTTCCAAGTGCTCAGGTTCCAGATACACTCGGTGGATTTTTGACTTTTATTGCTGAACCAGATCCGGGTCCAACTGTTGACGTCATCGAGAAAGTATTCACTCTTATTGTCGATCGTTCCGGCAGCATGATGGGTACAAAAATGGTACAAGCAATTAATGCAGCTAAATTCATCGTCGAACACTTAAATCCAGGTGACAAATTTAATATTATTGACTTTGCGACCGAGGTAAGAAGCTTTAGAAATTATCATTCACCATTTATTCCAAGTACACGTGATTCTGCCCTTACATACATTTCATCTCTTATTGCGAACGGATGGACAAACATATCTGGAGCGTTTTCTACTGCAATTCCACAATTCACATCATCAAGTGATAGTGTTGCCAATATTATAATATTTTTTACGGATGGTCAGGCGACAATTGGTATTCAGAGCACAAGCGGAATTCTTGCACATGTCGATTCATTAGTTAACACTACTGAGAAAAAAATATTACTCTTCTCATTTGGGATCGGTCTTGATGTAAATAAACAGTTATTGACTCTTCTTTCTAAAAACAATGATGGTTTGGCAGATTTTCTCGGGAATGATGAATTGTATGAAAAGATCACAAGCTTTTATCTCAAGATCCAAAACCCAGTGCTCATTAATACACAAATAGATTTTTCAAGAACTGTTGATGAAGTTTACCCAGATCCATTGCCAAATCTTTACAAAGGGCAGCAGATGATCGTATCTGGAAGATATAAAACTTCGGGTCCGATCACTATCACTCTTAGCGGAAGTGCATTTGGATCCCCGGTCAGCTATACTTATCATCTTTCGCTTGCTGATTCGAATATTTTAAATTATCAATTTTTAATGAAAGTCTGGGCAAAGCAAAAAATTGAAAACATGCTTGTCCAGTACTACAGTTTACCTCCAGGGTCACCGCAAGCAGAGGTCTTAAAGCAAGACATTATAAAATTGAGTATGGCTTATGGAGTGATAAGTCCATTTACAAGTTTTAGCGGTGGGTTTACGGGAGTTGAATCTGAAGGAACCAATGAAAAGGAAATTTTACCTCACTCATTTCAGATTTTAGGAAATTTCCCGAATCCATTTAATCCAGGAACATTAATTCGAGTTAAAGTGATTCAGAAATCTGCCGATGTTATGTTCTTCAGAATCTATGATGTGTTGGGAAAATTGATTCGAACTCTGAAAATTATTGTGAACTCAAACGGATCATATGAGATTTATTGGGATGGAAAAAATGAGTTTGGTGGAATTGTACCGACCGGAAATTATATTTATGTAATTGAATACGGAGAGCAAATCCAAGCAAGCAAAATGACATTGCTCAAGTGATTTGACGAAATGACACTATTTAAAAAATTGATGTTCTATTAATGCGAAAAGTTTTTTTACGGATGGGTGAGATTTGTTTTCACCCATCCGTAAAACTTCCGGTATTCTTATCCAATTTCTGACTTAAAGTAATGGCTTGCAGCAAGTTGCTGCATTTTTTAGATTTGAATTGAAAATTAATCATGTGAAGTAAAAAAGAAAGAGATAATGACCAAATCAAAAGTTGCAGTTCTAAATACAAAACCAGAAACAATATTACAAGATTATGAAAGACTATTGAAGTTGGCTGATGCCGAAAACCATTTAGATAAAGCATCAACGACTATACTAAAAGATAATATCTCCTGGCATTTTCCATTCCCAGGGGCTAATACTACGCCGTGGCAGTTAGAGGGGACTATCCTTGCATTGAAGAAATTAGGATTTGACGATCAAGTTTGTGTTCAGAATAAAACTGTCGTAACAGATGCTTTCAAGGGAGAGGATTTAAATAAGTATGTTCCGATTTTCAAGAAATATGATATTCCGGTTCTCTTTAATTTCAAAGATGAGGATATAAAATGGATTCGTTATGAACCAAAGGGGAAGATGCTTGTACTAAATAATATTTACCCTGAAGGAATTACAATTCCGGATTACTTTGTTGGAAAAAATATTGTTCATCTTCCGACTGTTAAGTGTCATATCTACACCACAACCACCGGCGCAATGAAAAATGCTTTTGGCGGATTGTTAAATACAAAACGACATTATACACATTCGTGGATCCACAAAACTTTAGTTGATCTACTTCAGATTCAAAAAGAAATTCATTCGGGAATTTTTGCTGTGATGGATGGAACAACTGCCGGCAACGGACCGGGTCCAAGGACAATGTTTCCTGTAGTGAAAAATGTTATTCTCGCTAGCAGCGATCAAGTCGCCATTGATGCTGTTGCCGCTAAGCTGATGGGATTCGATCCGTTGACAATCGAGTATATCAAAGTAGCTCATGATAGAAAACTTGGAATCGGTGATCCGAGAGAGATTGAGATTGTCGGTGAAGACATTTCAAATGAGAATTGGAAATTTCAAGTCGGCGACAACCTCGCAAGCCGTGCGGGCGATTTGTTATGGTTCAGTCCTTTGAAAGTGATCCAAAACTTTTTTTTCCGTACACCTTTGGTAAATCTTTTCATTTTCGGTTCGGAAGCTTATCACGATTATTATCGCTGGCCAGTGAAAGATAAAAAAGTATTTAAAAATTGGTTAAAATCTACAGAGTGGGGAAAACTTTTCAAACAGTACGAAGGGGGAGAGTAGAAAAATTTCCGACTATGTGCGCAATCCATCCGCTGACGGACTATTTTCCATTGCGGTTTATGGCGTTCAGTTACTTAGATATTGCTAGGCAGACAACTTGAGTTACATCAACGAATTTTTCCTTCTTTACACGAAGAACCACGAAGAAAACACCAAAAGAACCACGAAGAAAATCATCTTGAAATCTTCGTGGTGCTTCGCGAAATCTTCGTGTTCCATCGCGTCAAAATTCCTTATATCAAGTATAGGAAGAAACCAATGAAAAAATCCGCTTAGGTTAACCTTAGTAAAAATCCAACCTATCATACATTAACCTTATTACCTTATCAATTAAAAACCGGTCTCTGTTATATAAGAGATTGCTCAAGTTGTTTGTGACCATTGGCAACATAGCGTTACCCCTTTTGTTGTGCTTTTTCTTCTTCTTTCTTTTCAATCCCAAAATAAATTATCAATCCGATTCCAATGCAAATTAGTATTGGAATTGCCATGAATTCATCGCGACCATAGCTCTGTTCGAAAATTGAGCCGAAAAATATCCCAACTCCAACTGAAACTACAACAATTCCCCATCTTAAGTAGCGAAGTTTCTGTCTGACTGTTGGTGGTTTAGTCGACTCATCAAATATAAATTTTAAGTTTTCATTGATAAGATCCTTCTCAATCAGCGATTGTTGAATACGGTGCTTTGTGTAAATTGGATAGAGGACAACTATAGCAACCATAAGAATTACAGCGAATGGGATTAATAAAGCTAAAATTCCTTCCATTTTGATCTTCCTTTCATTTTTGTCCTTTAGACTAAAACTGTTAACAAAGGGTTACATATTTCAAAAAAAAATTTCTAAATTGTTTGTAACATTCGAGTGTGAATTTGAGTCAAAAGTGTGATGCAAAAATTTGCTAAGTCAGATGAAGAAATCGTCCGTGAAATTTTACACGGCAATGATATCCATTATAAGATCATTGTTGATCGGTATAAGGATAAAGCATTTGCATTAGTTTTCAGAATGATCAAAAATAATTTCGATGCAGAAGAGGTTTTGCAGGAAGCTTTTATAAAGACTTATAATTCACTCGGGCAGTTTAAGTTCGAATCGAAGTTTTCAACCTGGTTTTACAGGATAGTCTACAATTCAACGTTAACCTTTCTCCGAAGCAGAAGACAAAATATTATATACGATGAAAATACCATAGAGGAACTTGAAAAACATAGTTCTGATTTTGAAAAAATTGAATCACATGATTTGAATAATTTTTTATGTAAAATAATTCTAAAATTACCCGAGAAGTATTCAACTGTTCTGACTTTATTCTATATAAATGAGCTGAGCTATGAGGAGATAAGCTAACTTTCAGGAAGTTCGCTCTCTTCTGTAAAAGTCGATCTTTTCCGTGCGCGAAAGCTCTTGCGGGATATTGTACAAAAAAATAATTATGTTAAGGAGTTGATATGAAACATCTAAATGAATATGATTTGTGGAATTATCTTGAGGACAATTTATCCGGGAATGAATTAGAAATTGTTCGAGTACACTTGAATGAATGTGAAGATTGCAGCTCCCAATTGAAAATTAATGGAGCAATAGTCCGTGAGCTGATGGACCACAAATCAGCAAGACTGAGTTCCCATTTTACTGAGAAAGTTCTAAGTAGGTTGAATCTTGTTAAGAAAAGAAAAAGAGTTTTCAGTTTTGCCGGTTTTCCGTTTCTAATTTTTGGTTTGTTCTTTGGTGTCATTCTCGGAACGATTGTGATTTACTATTCTCAATCATCAACAAATTTTGGAGAGACGTATTCATTCGGAGTTTATCTTAAAGATATAATCGAAATTTGGAAGAGAACAATTAAAGAAGCGTTGCTAAACTTAAAAGTACTCAATAATTTGACATATCTTTATCTAATCGGGAGCTTCTTGGTTGTAGGTGCGGTTGAATTTGTTTTATCAAAAGTTATTTACAGGCGAGGATAATTAGTTTTTGAAGTTACGCAAGACAGTCATTCTGAATCCGTTGGTTAACTGATGAAGAATCTTAGGCTTCAATTTCAAGCGTTTTTTAGATGTTTCTCCCGATTTACCCGCCACAAAATAGCCCGCCTGCGGCCGGGTGGCAGGTCGGGGTCAATATGCCAAAAAGTCAATCCGTCAGTTGACGGATGCGTAACTTCAGTTAGCCAATAAAAATTTCCTGGCTTCATACCTATGCACATTTTTGTTATCTTACGATTAAATTAATCAAGAGATAACAAAACAATGTTTATAAATCGTCAAAAAGAGTTGCAAATCTTAAACGATCGGTATACCAAAAGTAAAGCAGAAATGTTCATCATTTATGGTAGAAGGCGTGTTGGAAAGACAGAATTAATTCGTCACTTTATTAATGGAAAACCGCATGTTTATTACATGGCGGACCTGCGCAGTAATGAAGAGCAGTTAGAAATTGTATCTAATTTGCTTGCCGAATATTTTGATGATAAAATTCTTTCTGAACAGCATCTGAAAAATTGGGATCTGGTTTTTACTTATATTGAATCAAGATTGGAATCCGACAAAAGGTTTGTTTTTGTCATTGACGAATTTCCATATCTTGTGAATGTAAGTTCATCACTCCCTTCAATTATTCAGAAACACTGGGATAGCAGACTAAAAAAGAAAAATATTTTTCTTATTCTTTGCGGCTCCTCGATGAGTTTCATGGAAAAAGAAGTTTTGAGTTATAAAAGTCCTCTCTACGGAAGAAGAACCGGACAAATTGAAGTTAATCCTTTTAATTATTTTCAGGCTTCAGAAATGCTTGATGGTATCAAAGAAGAGAAAATACTCGAATATTACGGAGTATTTGGAGGTATTCCAGCATACTTAGAGTTAATTGATCAGTCCAAGTCTATTTGGCAAAATATTGAAGAACAAATTTTTCAGAGTGATAGGCTGCTTTATAACGAAGTGAATTTCCTTTTAATGCAGGAATTAAGAACACCGCGAAATTATTTTGCAATTTTACGAGCCATTGCACTTGGAAGAACTAAAATTAATGACATCGTTCAATTCACAGGTTTGGAGCGAGGTGTTGTCGGTAAGTATTTGGATAATTTAATCAATCTAAAAATAGTTGAAAGAAAAGTTCCTGTAACAGAGCAACCTCATAAAAGCCGTAGAGGCATTTATATTATTTCTGATAATTACTTCCGATTTTGGTTTAGATATATCTATCCACGTTTAACCTATATTGAAGAAGGTAGAACAAAATTTGTGATGGATATTATCAAAAAGGACTTTACTTCATTTCTTAGCGTTGTGTTCGAGAATGTCTGCAAGGAGTTTCTAAAGAAAAATCTAGTAGTTATTCCGTTTGAATTTACTTCAATAGGGTCATATTGGGATCGTGATAATGAAATTGATATCGTTGCATTAAGTAATCAAGGAGACATTCTTCTCGGCGAATGCAAATATTCCAATAAAAAGGTAGGAATGGATGTCTTAGAAAATTTAATTTCAAAAAGTTCATTATTTAAAGATAAGGGGAAAAACTTCCATTACATCATTTTTTCTAAAAGCGGATTTACTGATAACTTGATAGAAATTGCTCAAAAGCAAAAAGTTATTTTATTGGATACGGATTTTGATTATCGAAAATTTGTTTAAATAATGCCCCCTAAATTTGACTGCAATAACAAAAATCGTTTTTGAAAATTTAGAAAAGTAAACTCACCAACTCGCTTGCCAAAGGGCAAGAAAACTCGATAAGCAATACTATGAAGACCTCCGTCAGCAAATTCTTTATTGGGATGGGGAGAGGTTTGTTAAAGAATCCTCAATGAATAAATATCATCTACCAACAAAAGAGCGTTTAATTCAAAACTTGGATCAATAATTTCATTTCCGCTATGTTAGTATTATACCTTACTAGAAAAAATGTTATATTTTAGGTGGTAAATAGAAAGGAATACCAATATGATTGTAACGCTGCCGGCTAAAGCATTGAAATATTTAGATAGCAAAATAGTTCGGGTGGAAATAGATGACAACCTGTTAAAAAGAGAGAGTGACTACAGGGCTGTTGAAAAAGCGAAAGGACTTTTTTTTGGAAAAAAAATTGATGGTTTAGAATACCAAAAACAAATTAGAAAAGAATGGGAAAGAAAAATTGCACTCTAACAATTTGCTGTTCGACACAAATATTTTTATTTATCACTTAAATGCCGAACCGCATGTTGAGGATTTATTCTCGGGAGATTTTCTTTCTGCGAATAATATCTACTACTCAATAATAACAGAAATAGAATTATTATCTTTTCCAAAACTAAGCGAAGAAGAGAACAAAATTATTAAGGGATTACTTGAAAAATTTTTACCTATATCTTTAACCGAAGAAGTAAAAGAAAAAACTATCGAGATAAAAAAGAATTTAAAGATAGGGGATAGCCGATGCGGTTATTGCCGCCACTGCAGTTGTACTAAACGCTTCTTTAGTTACCAGAGACGAAATCGGTTTCAATAAAATTAAAGAAATAGCGCTCATTAATCCTTTCACATAATCCACTCAATTTGAAGAATCCCTGATGAAGCTACTCTTTGTAGAGATGAAATAATCATAAATTTGACTTTTATAACTTAAGTATCTTGGAACTTTCAAAATCATGGCACTCGGGATTTTTTAATATTTCTTCTATCTCTTTTTGTTCTTCATCGTCAACAAAGGGAATATCACTCCTCTCATCATCTTTAACGATTATTTGAATTGATTCTTTTGGCAGTAGTTCGAGAAAAGAAATCAATTTATTGTAGATCGTTTCCGATATTTTTAGTTCAATTGTTTTCATAATCTTCACTTCTTATTTGTCTTAATATAATTGTCTTTTTATGATTATTCAACTGATCTAAAATCGGTTTCACGGATAACTTAATTGAAGTTGCTAAAAAGCAAAAAATCATCTTATTTGATTTGGATTTTGATGCTTAAGTTGGAAAGATACTTTTCGAAGAGTTAGATTTAGACAAACAAAAAGGGAAAGTATCATGCCAAAAGTGGCTGAATTCTCCTGCGACAAATTAATGTAGAAAACACTAATAAATTGATTGTTTATGATCATCTATAAACTTTTTACTATAATTCCCTGAAATATTCTTTGGTATTTAAAATTGAACAGTATTTCAAAATTTCTTACTTTGTACTAAAATTAAACAATCGATATAATCACAAAACCAAATAAGAGGAGCATGATGGTTCAAAATAAAAAACTCGTGCAGTGGGTAGACGAAATGGCGGCTCTTTGTAAGCCAGAAAAAGTTCATTGGTGCGACGGCTCCGATGAAGAATTTAACCAAATGGTCAAGTTGCTCATTCAAGGAGGAACCGGTGTCAAATTGAATGACAAGAAACGACCGAATAGTTTTCTGTTCCGTTCAGATCCAAAGGATGTTGCGAGAGTTGAAGACCGCACCTTCATCTGTTCGGAAAGAAAAGAAGACGCAGGTCCAACCAATAATTGGATGGATCCGAACGAAATGAAAAAAAAATTAACCGGCTTGTTCGATGGTTCAATGGTTGGGAGAAACCTGTATGTAATTCCATTCTCTATGGGTCCGCTTGGTTCAAAAATTTCTCAAATTGGTGTTGAGCTAACCGATTCTCCGTACGTGGTTATTAATATGAAAATAATGACGAGAATGGGAAAAGAAGTTCTAGAAGTACTTAAAGATGGAGCTTTTGTCCCCTGCTTACACTCTGTCGGTTATCCACTTGACGGAGGGAAAAAAGATATTACCTGGCCATGTAATGAAACAAAATACATCGTTCATTTTCCAGAAGATAAATCAATTTGGTCTTATGGCAGCGGATATGGCGGAAATGCCTTACTCGGTAAAAAATGTTTTTCGTTGCGAATTGCTTCTCTTATGGCAAGAGATGAAGGCTGGCTTGCCGAGCATATGCTTATCTTGGGGATCACTTCTCCTGAGGGCAAGAAGTTGTATTTCGCCGCTGCTTTTCCTTCAGCATGCGGAAAAACAAACCTTGCTATGTTACAACCATCTCTCCCTGGTTGGAAAATTGAAACCGTTGGAGATGATATTGCATGGATGAAATTTGGATCAGATGGAAGATTATATGCGATTAATCCTGAATACGGATTCTTCGGTGTTGCACCAGGAACGTCAATGCAATCAAATCCAAATGCTTTACTCACACTTAATGAAAATGCCCTTTTTACAAATACTGCTCTTACCGATGATGGCGATATTTGGTGGGAAGGAATGACCGATGAAAAACCAAAACATCTGATCGATTGGAAGGGAAATGATTGGACACCCGATAAAGATTATCCTTCGTCCCATCCTAATTCAAGATTTACAGCTTATGCAAAACAATGCCCGGTGATTGATCCCGATTGGGAAAACCCAGAAGGTGTTCCTATCTCAGCAATAATTTTTGGCGGAAGAAGAGCTTCTTTCATTCCATTAGTATATGAGGCATTTAATTGGCAGCACGGGACTTTCATAGGTTCAACGCAATCGAGTGAAACCACTGCAGCCGCTGCACACCAAGTCGGGCAATTACGTAACGATCCATTTGCAATGCTTGCTTTCTGCGGGTACAACATGGGCGATTATTTTGCTCATTGGTTGAAGATTGGAAAGAGCGTATCAGCCGATAAGCTGCCCAAAGTATTTTGTGCCAATTGGTTCAGGAAAAGTGCTGACGGCAAATTCCTATGGCCCGGATATGGTGAAAATATTAGAGTTCTAAAATGGATGTTTGAAAGAGTTGAAGGAAAGAACAATTTTGCCGAATCCCCGATAGGAAATATTCCTGGAGAAGGTGCATTGGATGTTTCTTCTCTTGGTATGCCTGAAAATGAAATTCAGGAACTCTTTAAAATAGATAAAGAAGCAGGAATGAAGGAAGTCGAGCGAATACGTGAATACTATAAAATATTCGGCAGTGATCTTCCAAAAGAGTTGACTGAAGAATTAAATGCTTTAGAAAAACGATTGAAATGATCCTTGACGAGTAATTAACTCATCAATCGATTATTGATTGATTTTAAAATGCCGTCTCAAATTTGAGCGGCATTTTTTTATCAGCGAGAATCAGTCTGGAGGTGAAATAATTGTAAGAATTGAATTGAGTGAGGAGAAAAAATTATTTATTTGAATTTGCAAAAAGTTCAGTCAGAACTTTATTAATGCTATTGAAATAGTCATTAGTTACTGAAGTTACGCAGTCAACGCTATTTTCATTCCGAATAGGTTCTCTCGATACTTCCGACCCCATCTTCTCCAAAGGATCCTTCGGATGAACTGCATAGGCGGTAAAGCGGGTCGGAAACTCGAGAACCTGCAAATATA
>JAHJVF010000303.1 GCA_018828505.1 Bacteroidota bacterium
TATAGTATTGTCATGTAACTTTTTGTTTTTTATGTCAAAATATTTTTAGCTGTTCTTTCTTTTCAATTTTTAATTTCTAATTTTTAATTGCGGCTTGCCGCTCTATGTATTAGCTTATCTAAGCTTACTAATGATGGATTTGTACAATTTTGAATTGATAATTTCCGGAAATTCAGATTCAAAAACTTTTTGTTTGTTCGGATCTAAAATGAAGCTCATCTTTAATGATTCGAAAGCTTCATAGGTCTTGCTTAGAATGAAAAATATTTTGGCTCTTCCGAAAAATGGGTCTGCCCACTGAGGCTCAAGCATTATACATTGATCAAAATATTTAAGGGCTAAACCGAGGTCGCCGATTTCATAATAAGTCGATGCAAGGTCATATAAGACATCTGTATTTTCGGGATCCTTGTCGAGTACTTTATTATAACTCTCGATGGATTGATGAAGCTGTCCGAGAGAGTATTCTAAATCTCCTTTTGCGTACCAAGCTTCAATATTTTCTGATGTGACTTCAATGGCTTTGTTGAAGTCTTTCACTGCAAGATGATACTTACCTAATGAATCATAACAGAATCCTCTGGATAGATAAGATTCATAATGATCTGAGTTGATCCCAATGGCTTTGTCGAATGATTTTATCGCACGTAGATATTCTTCCTGTTCTTCATAACAGCATCCAAGATTATACCAGGCTGTATAATCTTCAGGTTCTAACTGAATTGTCGTTTTATATGATTCGATCGCATTCTCGAGTTTTCCAAGATATGAGTAAGCATTCCCTTTATTAAAATACGCCGATGCGAAAGAATCATTTATTGCGATTGCAAAATCGTAGCACTCTATTGCCTTTTGCCACTGATTATTACGCGAATAAGTTATTCCGAGATTGTACCATGCGTGGTGATTGTATGGATCAATATCAAGAAGCATATCGTAGATTTTGATTGCCTCATTGAAATTTTCAAGGGAATCGTGACAAAAAGCTAATTCATACAACGCTTCAATATTTTCTGGATCGGACTCGAGTATTTCCTTAAGAAAATAAATTGCTTTTTCGAAATTTCCGGATTTTTGATATGACAATGCCAGGTTGAGAAGAACTTCTTCATCACCCGATGCTAATGTGAGTGCGTGATGAAACGCCTCAATTGATTCTGTGAAGTTATTCAGATTTTCGTAAGCTATTCCTAAGTTGTTAAGTGTTTCATAATCGAGTGGATTCAGTGAATAAGCTTTTTTATATGATTCAACTGCTTCTTCACATCTTTTTAAGTTGTTTAGTAATATTCCTTTCTTCTGCCATGCCTCGGCATTATACGGTGCTTGAGAAACGAAGATTTCAACTAGCTTTAAGCCAATTTCATTTTCTTCGAGATCGATTGCGGTTTGAATATTATCTTCTAACGTATCTATGTCAGAGACGAAACTTTTTTCTTCAACGGTCTCTAAATATTCTCTTAAGGAATGAACTAATTGTTCAAATTCTTGATTGTTCCATCCTTCACCTTGAGTTTCATCCTGCTCAGACCAAAAATCATCGGGAAAATTTGTCATAATTTTTTTCTGTAATAATTTTAAACTAAGCTAACCAATCGAGAAGTTAAATTCAAATATTTGATTGTGATGATAAAAATAATGTCAGTAATAAATTTGTAAATTCATTTGTTGTTTTATGTAGAGTTATTTTTTTTTGTTCTACCGCTAATAGTGTGAAAACAAGTCAAGTTGTCCGTTAGACATGATTTATTTCTCCCGCAGATACCGCTAATTACCGCTGATGTATTTCTGCGCTCATTGGCGAAATCTGCCTGCCTGCCATCTTGAGACGGAAAGAGGCAGGCGGGCGGGCATGACAATTTCCGAGTTCTGCGAAGTATACATGAGATCGATTCCTTCGCTAATATCAATTGTATCACTTTATTAAGTTTGAAAAAAAAGCTGAAATTATTTTCATTTTTGAGAATCCTAAAATTATAATAATTTTCAATAGAATATTTAAGAACTACTGCCTACGAACAGCCATGTGATTAAACTTATTACTTATTAACACTGAAGCCCTTAAAATGCTCAATAATCCTCAGTATTTTACCTCTCTTCCGAATCAATAATTAATTCAAGGCAATAGTTATTTTGAGATAATTATTGGATCGAGTAACTTATTTTCAATTCTGATAATTAGCAACTTTCAATAGTGGCAATAGTTAGATTTTTTCACCAATTTTGCATTGTAGAAATTCATGATTTTGGAATGATAATTGTTAACATTAACAAGTATTTACTATTATTTCTGAATTACTGCGCTCAAACCTGCCCGCCACATCTATAGCTCAGAGGCAGGCGGAAGGAAACTTTATTTATTAATTAACTTGTAGAGACTATGAAAAAAATACTTTTAACTACGTTTCTTTCTCTGGTTTTTGTAGTTTCTTCTGTTGCCCAAACGTTCAACGGAAGAATTTCCTCATCGGTTTACGGATTTGAACGGGCTGAAGCACAGGGAGTCTCGAATCAGTATCTTCGCTCTTTTCAAATGGTGAACTTGAATTTCAATCAAAACAATTTTTCTCTTCGAACTTCTTTTAATGTTGAAAAAGATTTGTTGAAGAAGCTCGATTACGATCCAAGAGTCAGAGTTTATAATCTCTATTTTGAAGCAAGAGATATTTTTGATTTCGCAACTATGAAAGTTGGACGGCAGCCACTGTTCCACTCCGTTGCAAGCGGAATTTTTGATGGTGCGACTCTGGATTTGAAGTTCAATGATTTCAAGCTTTCGACTTATTATGGCGGAAATGTTCCTGCGTATCAAAAACTTGAACTGACCGATAAGATTGGTGAAGATTATTTATTCGGTGCGAAGTTCTCTACAAGTGTATTCGAAAATCTTCACTTCGCTTTAAGCTACATTAATAAGAATTTCAAATCTGAAGAATACAGCGCTGTTCGATTAGATGATCTGTTCAATGCCGATACTTTATTGATAAAACGCGGTGCGAGTCAGTTCAAACTTTTTTCAGCAGAGCTTGGTTATGATTTCGGAAATGACCTGATAATTGATACTCGAATTGATTATGATTTGAATTTCAAGAAAGCAGCGAAGTTTGAAGTAACAGGTTCTTACAATCCTATAAAAGATTTAGGATTGAACATTTATTACAATATGCGAGAACCCTTGATCCGTTACAATTCTTACTTCACAATTTTTGAAGCCGTAGTCGAAAACTCTCAAGAAATTGAAGCCGGACTTGATTACAGATTTAATTCATTCTTGACTGCTGTTGGAAAATTCGGCTATGTAACTTATAAAGATGAGAATTCAACAAGAGTAACCGCCGGATTGATCATTCCCTATGGTACAATTACTTACAGAAAAAGTCTCGGTTATGCTGGCGAACTTGATAATGTTTCAATCTATTCTGCA
>JAHJVF010000304.1 GCA_018828505.1 Bacteroidota bacterium
GGTATAATTTTTTATTGAACTAAAAATGCAAACAGAAGCTGTCAACATAATTAAAGAAGAAATCAAAAAAAGAGGAATTGATGTTAAAAAGATTATCCTTTTTGGAAGCAGGGCAAGGAATGCCTATAAAAAAGATAGTGATTGGGATTTTTTTGTTATCGTTGATAAGGAATTAGATTTCTTAAAAAAAAGAGAAATAATTTTAAATGTACGCAGGAGGCTTGCAGAGTTAGAAATACCAAACGATATAATTATTCAGTCAGAATCTATAGTGGAGCAAAGAAAGAATAATACAGGATATATAACTTACTATGCTTTAAAAGAGGGAATAGAATTATGAATGAAGATGCTGTAAAGAGATGGCTTCTTAAAGCAGAAAGTGATTTTAAAACAGGTAATGATGAAATAGCGACTCAAGAACCTGCTACTGATACCATCTGTTTTCATATGCAGCAATGTGTTGAAAAATATTTAAAGGCTTTTCTGATCTTTAACGGTAAGGAAATACGCAAGACCCATGATATTGCAGAATTAATAAGAGCATGCATGAAGATCGATACAGAATTTCAAAAGTTGTTTGATCTTGATACAGATAAGTTAACAGAATACGCTGTTGAGATAAGATATAGTGAAGAGTTTTACTTCCCTTCTTTAGAAGAAGCAGAAGAAGCTATTGAGATTGCAAGGAAAGTAAAGGAATTTGTAAGGATAAAACTTGAAGAAAGCGGGATGAAGTTATAAAAATCTTAGGCATAAATGGTTCACAGAGAAAGGATGGGAATTCTTATCTTCTGATTAAATCTGCTCTTGATGGAGCAAAAGAAGAGGATGATCAGATAGAAACAGAGATATTACATCTAAGAGATTTTGAGATAAAACCTTGTGAAGCTCACTATTCTGGTTTGCATAAATTCAAAAATTGGGGTTGTGGCAAGAAACCTTATAAATGTATACTTAATGATGATTTTGAAAAGGTCTTTCAAAAGATGAGCGATGCAAATGGTATAATCATAGCCTCTCCTCTTTATTACCCTGTACCAGCGAAATTAGTAGCTTTAATGGAAAGATTGATGGCAATAGTTTATTTTGCAAAGAAGGCAGATAAAAATTATGTTTGGCCTCTCACGGGTAAGCCGTTTGGGGCTATTGCAACATCCTATAAAGATAGTAACATTTTAGTTCTGAAGATATTAAGAAAATTTGGGTTCATTGCAAGGATGTATTTAGTAAGAGAAGCAAAAAATAAAGTTTTTAGTGTTGATGCCAAAGGAGGGGTTGAAAAGAATCCGAAGAACTTTGAAGAAGCAAAGAAGCTTGGCTTATTAGTTTCAAAAGTTCTTATAAAAAGGAAAGATAAATTCTAAGAAGGATACAATTTATGGACATATTTGTTTTTCTAAAAATGGTTCCTGATGTTGTGGAAGAATTGTTAATAGGAGAAGATGGTAAGTCTCTTGATACACAATGGCTCAGAATGAAACTCAACGATCCCGATGAGCATGCATTGGAGGAGGCTGTCATATTGAAAGAAAAATATGGCGGAACGGTTACTGTGGTGGCAATGGAAGCTCCTGAAGTCGAGGAGGTTCTTTTCACCGCCTTAGCTAAGGGTGCTGATCGCGCTGTGAGGTTGCCGGGTGATTGGACTGGCATCCAGGCACCTGCGATTGCCAAGCTGTTTGCTTCCTTCTTTTCGTCAGCAAACCTCCAGTTTAGCTCCGAAACTTTGATACTTATCGGTTCTCAAGCCATAGACGATTTGGAAGGAGAAGTCGCTCCTTACTTGGCAGAAATCCTTGGAGTGCCATATATCGGAATTATAACGGGGATTCGCCTGGATGAGGAAAAGAAAAGGGCCATAGTCGTCAAAGAATTTGCTGGTGGCCTTCGCGGTGAATTTGAATTACCTTTGTCTGCCGTGCTGGGTATACAGGCAGCAGAAAAACCTCCGAGGTATGTTCCAGTTGCAAAGGTTCGTTCCATCATGAAATCTGCTCGGATTGAAACTGTAGAGGTATCGCCACCTGAAATTGTCTCTGGCTTGTCCGTTGAGAGATTGTTCATACCTGAAACAACGGGCAAAGCAGAAATGATTGA
>JAHJVF010000305.1 GCA_018828505.1 Bacteroidota bacterium
GTTAGTTTTTCCTGCCATATCATAGCATTGTCGTGGCGGGGATGTTTTGAGTTTTGTCCGTCAATTGACGGATTGTTTAGTGCTTAGAAATTCGGATTTAGTCCGTCAACTGACGGATTAAGCTTTTTGCAGCGTTCTACACGATTTTGCGTAACTTCAGTTATTAACTATAAATTCAAGTACCTCATCATGATTATCAAAGACCGGCACACCGCACGTTTTTAATCGTTCTTTACTTTGATGACCGCCGAAAATTAAAACGCAATCAGTCCCAATTGATTTAGCAACTTCATGATCGTGCATTGTGTCACCAACTAAAACAACCTGGCCTGGTTCAATTCCTAATCCGTTAATAAGAAGCTTTCCGTTATCAAGTTTACTTTTTGCATAATGATCGTTCAATCCGACAACTTTCAAAAAGAAATCACGCAGTCCGAAATGATCAACGAGTGTTTCGAGTGTATCCTGTTTATAAGCTGATAAAATTGATTGTGTGATCCCAGCGTCACGAATTTGATTTAAAATACTTATCGCAGATGGATATAAACCGCATTCGTATTTTCGCTTTTCATATTCGACTATGAATTCAGTTCCAACAATTTCAAATGACTCTTTTTCAAAATCGAAGCCAAGCTCTTTGTAATAATCTTCCACAGGAAAATCGAACATATTCTGATATAGCTCATGAGTAAAGTTCATCATATTTCTTCGTTTTAACAGTCCGCTCATAACTTCGACGCACAGCCATGCATCATCGAGAAGCGTTCCGTTCCAATCCCAAATGATATGTTTGTATCGATTATTGTTTAATTGCATAACCTGATAATTTTTAATCGATTGATTTTATTTCAATATGAGTATCTTGATATACTACCAACCTGCCCGCCAGGTTGAGCTTGCAGAGGCAGGCGGGCCTGCCCGCCGAACTCAGACCCGCCAGCCTCTCGAAGTTGAATGGGGCGGGCTGGTTGATGAGGCAGGCGGGTAGGTAAATTAAAAAATTTAAAAATCGCGGTATCGGTATCAGAAAAATATTTTATTTTCATGAGGATCCCTCCATGATCTAATTATCTATCTCGTCAAATCCGGGTCGGACAAAAGCTCGAGCCGAAGGAAACGCTTTCTCGATTTTTTTTCGTAATTGATCAAGGCGCAATAATACATTAAGAATTTCATTCTCATGTTCGGGGAACTCCGAGTATAAAATGCTCCAAGCAGAAATCGAGCGATCGATTCCTATCAAAGCAACTTTTGCCGAACCATCGGAATCTTTCGGAAAATCTTCGAGCGATTCTTCCTCTCCATCAGTTTGACCGTGAATTGCCCGAACCATTTTAACATAGATTTGATGCTGATACCATCGAATGATTTCTACAGCGTCTTTGATAAGATTAGCTTCTTTAATCGGATTATCATTCGGCAGTTCGAGTCTCGCTTTTAGTTCCAACTCCTCTGCACGTTTTTCAAATAGTGCTATTGATGATTCGAACCAATCATTAACTAACTCTATATAGGCTTTTGCATCGACAGCACAATCATGATTTTCAATGGTTCGACTGAGCTCACCATAAACAGTTTCTTCTCTAATTTTTTCTCTTTGGTTAAATTCATCATAGTCGATTGCATTCAGGTCTATTCCTTCACGCTCAACCATTTCATTTAAGAGTTCACGAGTAATTTGAAACATCTTGTTTATTTTTTTCCAAAATATCGCATTGTTCAAATCATGATCTTTCGGTGAACCATATAGTTCTTCACCAATCACAAAATTCAAACAGCGAGAAGTGAATTGACACCGTTCACACCATCTATCGCAATAGTTATAAATATCGGAAATAAATTTCGGAACATCGGCAAGCTTTATTAATCTTTCTTTGTCCATATTCAAAGATAAGCTAAAAAAATCGAATCTTTAATTCTACAGTTTTCCTTTAACATATCTTTATTTACGTTTATCATTGTTAATAATTAGAACATCCTCTATCGTTTCTTCAAGTTAGCCAAGCTGGTTGAGGCGGAGCCAGTGTTGTATGATTCCTAGTTAAGAGAAATTTCAAAATCTAATAAACTAAATAAAATGTATTTTTTAATCATATTTTTTTCCTTAAAAA
>JAHJVF010000306.1 GCA_018828505.1 Bacteroidota bacterium
CCAATCATGTCTGACTGCCGCTCAATGTGCTCGAGAAGAACTAAATCAGGAAATGGAAAATAAATCTCATCAGAAATATTTTCCTTAACATAATTAAGACCGAAAAGGTGATCAATGTGTCCGTGTGTGTTAAAAACTTTTGAAATTGTGATCCCATTTATACCGATAAAATTTGATAATACAACATTTTCTTTTTCTCTGTTATTACTTGGGTCGATAAGCCACCCTTCGTTTGTTTGAGTATCGAAAATCAGATATGTATTCACTTGAAGTGGATTGAAGACAAAGGTTTTAAATTCTAGCATTATTGTTCCAATTCGTTAAAAAAAAGTGGCAGTCTGACTCAACTGCCACGAATTAATAAGTAGTTATCTTCTAAATAAAATTATCATTTCGGAATTTCTAATCCGACGAAACGAACATTTCCTTGAGCATCACGAACTCTTAGTAAAAGTGCAGAACCTTTTTTACTATTAACAAGATCATCGAACTCTTTAACTGAATCTACCTTCTTTTTATTGATCTCGGTAACTACGAGACCGCTCCGCAACCCTGCTTCAAAGGCTGCTCCATAATTATCAACTCCAGAAATTAAAACACCATTTTCAACTTTATAAGATTTCAAATCATTGCTGGAAAGATTTTTAACCGTTAATCCTAATTCTTTGTATGTTTTTGTCTCAAGAGAAGCATCTAATTTTCTATCTTCTTTCTTTTTATCAGTTGCAGCAATATTTTTATCTTCCTTACGCGGTCTAAGCGAAATTGTCTTATCAAGATTTTTACCGTCTCTCCAAAGTTTCAGCTGAACTTTATCGCCAGCATGCTTGCTCGCAATATATCCTTGCAGATCATTTGGCTGATATACTTCACGACCATCGATAGAAACAATTATGTCTCCAACTTCGATTCCTGCATCTTTAGCAGCACCATCTTCAATAAGACTTTCAACGATCACACCTTTTGTTTTATCAAGTCCGACTGATTTAGCAACTGCATCGTCAACTGCACGTATTTGAACTCCAATGTAACCACGTTTCACACTGCCGTACTCAATCAAATCTTTAGCAACAGTCTTTGCAATATTTATTGGGATTGCAAATCCATAACCTTGATAATATCCCGTGCGTGATGCAATAGCAGAATTAATTCCAATCACTGCTCCATTCAAATCAACTAAAGCTCCGCCTGAATTTCCAGGATTAATTGCTGCATCAGTTTGAATGAAATCTTCAATTCCGTAACCGTAACTGTCCTGAATAAGTTGTAATCCTCCACGTCCCATCGCAGAAATAATTCCAGCAGTTACTGTATAATTTAATCCAAGCGGATTACCAATTGCTAAAACCCACTGCCCAACTTGAATTTTATCAGAATTTCCTAAAAATGCAGGGGTTAAATCTTTCGCATCAATTTTTACCACTGCTAAATCTGTCAGCGGATCGGTTCCAATCAATTCCGCATTGAATTTTCTTTTATCGGTCAAAGTAACGCTAATTGATTTCGCTCCTTCAACTACATGATTATTTGTCATGATATAGCCATCATTCGAAATAATTACACCCGAACCAGAACCTCTTTGCGGTTGACTTTTAGGCAGATCGCGGAAGAATGGAAAATCTTTGAAAAAGTCCCGATGATCATCAGGAATATCAACTTTCTTTTCACCCGAAACCTCAATTGAAACGACTGTTGGTGTTACTGCTTTGGATACTTCGATAAACGCTTCACTCAATTTTTGTGCATCTGCATTTACTGCTACAAGAGGATTATTCGCTCCGATCTGTGCACTTGAATGTCCGTTTTTTACATAACCGAAACCTGACACTAAAACCACCCCGAATACAATTCCAATTAAAACCAAAGCAATTGAAGCAAAAAGTTTATTACGATTCATTTTTTCTCCTTTTTTTTTACACTTTTACTTAACTAAAGGTTGATAGTTTCAATAATTTTAAACAATCAATGATTTAAACCCTCTGAATTCATTTACGTGCTGGGATATGTAGACTTCCAAAATTCCAAGAGTTTCCTTCAAAAATAAGTCGTCGATATTGATTTTTTCAAGTTCAGAAATCTCCCCCATATTACATTTTGAGATTAATTCCATCTGATGAACATTCAATTTGTTCGATTCATTGATCGACTTCCCGCATTCGTTACAAATCACACCAAAATGCTTGGAAAAATATTTTTGAATTTCATGAAGTAAAATATTTTTATTGCATGAGGGACAGATTTTGTGAACTATAGGATATCCACTTGATTCCATGAGATGAATGATATAGAAAACCAAAAATATTTGGGGTTGTGTTGAGAAATCGTTTATAGAGATTAACGATTCAATCAATTTCCGGAATAAGCTTGGATTCGATTCGTCTTCATGAACAAAAATATTTGTTAATTCAAGCAAAGCAAAAGCTGTTTGAATTTTTTTGAAGTCAGATTTAATTCTTGAAAAGTCATTTACAAAATCCGCTGAAGAAAGAAATTGAAGATCTCGGGTGATTTTTTTATAGTAAACGAATTCAATAAAATTAATCGGCTGCAATACAGCACTTAATTTACTTCTTGGCGTCCTAACTCCTTTTGCAATTAGGTTTATCTTTCCATGTGTTTCGGAAAAAATTGAAACTAAATTACTTGTCTCACGATAATTTCGTTTCTTAAGCACTACACCATTGTCTTTTAGAATCTCTGACATCTAAGTAAACTTATATGGGGGGAAATAAACTCGCCGGTCGGAAATGATAGCGGTAATTAATTTTGCAGGTGTTACATCAAATGCAGGATTAAATACTTCGATATCCGGACTTGAAATATAATTTTCATTGATCCTGGTTATCTCTTCTTTTGCTCTTTCCTCTATCCTAATCATCTCTCCTGATTGATAATTATTATCAATAGTTGAGATTGGAGCCGCGACGTAGAAAGGAATTTTGTGATAAGCAGCATTTATCGCTAAGGAGTATGTACCAATTTTATTCGCTGTATCACCATTTCTAACAATTCTATCAGCACCAACGATGACTGCATCAATTAATTTCTTTTGCATTAAATATGCAGCAGTTGAATCGGTTATTATTTTATTTGGGATTTTGTTCTTTGCTAATTCGTATGATGTCAAACGTAAACCTTGAAATAATGGACGTGATTCACAAGCATAGACAAATTCAAGTTTCTTTTGTTTATGTAATTCTAGGATTATACCAAAAGCAGTTCCTATTCCACCCGTAGCTAACATACCTGTATTACAATGCGTCAATATTTTAGTTTTCGATTTAAATAATTCTGCTCCATTTTTGGCAATCATCTCGCATTGGCGAATATCAGTGTTGTGAATCTCTATCGCCAGATTTAACAGCGAAGGATAATTTTGATTGTTATTATCAGTTTCAAAAAAAAATTTCATTCTATCTAAAACATAAAATAAATTTACTGCAGTGGGTCTTGTTTGTCTCAATCTTTCATAAGCAATAAAAAAGTTTTCATTTGAATTTTTCACAGATAATGCAAGAGCGTAACCGGCAGCAATGCCAATAGCGGGCGCACCTCTAATCTCAAGTCGTTCGATAGCCACGGCTATCCGTTCGTATTTGTCGGTTGTAACGTATTCCTCAACTAATGGCAGCTTAGTTTGATCAATAAATGTGAGTTTATCTTTCTCGAATTTAAGATTGAAATAATCCAATTACGACTCTTCGAATTGAGTGAGAGAAAAGAATTGTAAAAATCTGTCGTTAATCTTCAAGTAATTTAAGTCAAGTAATCCTTCAACACTGAATTTTTCAACACAAAATGAAGCCATAACACTTCCATAAATTACTGCTCGTTTTATGGTATCATTATCAAAAGAATCATTTTTCGATAAGTATCCCAAAAATCCACCTGCGAAACTATCCCCAGCACCGGTTGGATCGAAAATATTTTCAAGCGGATAAGCAGGAGCAGAAAACATAATTTCATCCGTAATGAGTAAACAACCGTGTTCACCTTTTTTAATGATCAATTTTGTTGGGCCCATTTGAAGAATCTTCTTGCCTGCATAAATCAAATTTGGTTCACCTGATAACATTCTTGCTTCGGAATCATTAATGATGAGTATGTCAATATATTTTAAAGTTTCGCGCAGTTCTTTATTCTTGCGTTCAATCCAATAATTCATGGTATCGCAAACAACCAATTTTTGATTCTTGATCTGCTTCAAAACTCCCAACTGTAAAACAGGATCAATATTTCCCAACATCACAAAACGACTTGATAAATAATTTTCAGGAATAATCGGATTAAAATCCTTGAACACATTTAATTCAGTGAAGAGCGTATCACGATGATTCATATCATAAGAGTATTTTCCTGACCATCTAAATGTTTTATCCCCTTCAACAATTTGCAAACCAACAAGATCGATATTTCTCTCTTTCATCATTTTTAAGTACTTCGAAGGAAAATCATCCCCAACCACACCTACAAGATTTGTAACCGGGGAAAAATAACTCGCTGCTAATGAAATATAAACTGCCGAACCTCCAACAGCATACTCGACTTTTGCAAATGGGGTTTCAATATCATCAAGACCGAGTGAACCAACAACTAATAAAGACAAATCGAACCTCTTTTAATTTTTAATCGATACAAATTTAATCGTTTCCTTTTCGTTATCCCAATTTTTGAAAATCCATTTTGCTGAATCGCCTTGTACGGACCATGCGAGCATCATTTCATGACCTCCGCACTGGGTCGCCCAAAATTAAATACAGAAATCCATAATTTTCAAGTGTTTTTGAAGATTATTGACAGCATTTTATAAAAGTGCGAAAGTAGGACAAACTTAAGATTCGTGAAGAAAATGTAGTATTTAAATAAAGCCCTGTTTTTTTATTTACTCTACTTTCGGCTGCAATGTTTAATCCTACAGTGTTGAATAAAAATTCCGTAAATGCTGCATTTATACTGAAATCAAAATTACTGATATTAGAATTAAAGTATGGCGAAGCTGTTTTAATTAATCCCCATGTAACTGCAAAAGAGATGGGATTATTGAAGTTTACTCCTTCAGTTATAGAAATTGAATTGGTGCGGTAATCAGATAAACCACTTAAAGTTTTTGTTTCATCACTCGTAATGGTTACAATTGTTGATAAGTTAAATTCTTCAATAAGCAAAGTATAGCCGGTTACAGCGGAAAGCATATAGTTTTATTTTCAACTTTCTGTTCAGGAGCCGTATCGTCGTTTTTCTGAAGATAAGGTGAATAAGAAAAGATTTAATTAAGTCCGATGATGACAAAGATGCCGATCACAATCTTTTTAGAATTGAACTCATATTGCCTCTCCTTTCTTTTTATTGGGACGGTGTTTCAAATAATGTGTGCACAAACCACGCCAGCCCGCCTCTGAGGTTTCTTTGAGGCAGGCGGGCCGATGTTTTTACTCCCGACGAAGGTAGGGACGGCAAAAACGATGGAGCGATCCCGACTTGTCAGCGATTTTTCCGGTGCAATTTATTAGACTCAATTATTTAAATCTAAAGTCTAACTTAAAATTATACAACCAGGGTACTCTTGGATCAACACCTTCTGAAATTAATTTAGCCGTTAAATTTTGATAATAATTGTGGATATTAAGACTTTCCGGGAAACCATAAAATGTAACTACAATTGTATCATCGATTACTCTTAAATCACCTTCTATCCCACGAAAAACAGAATTAGAAAGATGTTCGGCAGACCAAATTTTATATGGAGCTGGCAGCTTTTGCCTTAGTTGATAAGTAGCTGCCTGAGCGATTAGTTCAAGTGACATTTTTCCATAGCGAATATTTAGGTTCATAGTTGATGCTCTATTCCAACCCATTGCTGCTTCAAAATTGAAAAACTCCTCAATTGTCCAACGTTCCGGATAATCTTCACTCAGCAGCTTTAGCTTATCTTTTCTTCCAGTAACTGCAAATGGTTTATATTGATACTCGCTTTCTAATTCACCACTGCGCTGAACAGCTAATCGTATTGGAAAATCTACTCCGCTCATTTCATAAGAAGTTTCTCCAAGAGCGTAGCCTGCCCACTTTCTTTCATAACTTATTTCTCTATTTATCTGTTTTATTTTCTTTATCATACGCATTGGCATTATTATATCAAGTCGATCATCTTTAGAAAATTCATTAATTATTGCTGCAGTAACATGTTCGCTATCAGCCATTGCCCGGAAGCTTTCAGGGAAGACGGATTTAAGCATCCCCAGCAATTCCACTGTTGCTTTACTGGTAGTGCTGCATGATGAGCCATCCCGAAAGCTTTCGGGATGGTTGTCCCGTTATAGCATCAATACAAAAAAATGTCTGCAGTATTTTTTCAGATTTACTTTCTCTATCCTTCTTTTTTGCAGGCATTATGCGTCTTGAATAACTATGAATTCTGTGCGGGTCAAAGGCTAACAAACCTTCTTGGGCATAATGTCCCGTTGTTAATCTTAACTTTCCCAGAGCTATCTGTAATTTCTTTGTCCCGCAATATGCGGGATTCATTTAATAAATTATGTATACTTTTATCCGTTGTCCCGATACAATCGGGATAAGCCGTTAAGTAGTTCAAAACCTTGATGAGAAAGTGAACGAACCGGACGTATCCCGCTTACACACAATGCCCCCTCATTTACCATTTGTAAAGCAAGCCTTGGATTTACATCTTTATCTCCGCCTCCACTCCATAGCTTCAACAAATCCCAGCTGCCAAGTCTCAAATACTCTGGAATAAGTAACCATAATCCTAGATAAATACTGGAAACCTTTTTCGATAAGAGTTCTCTTACATCTCTTTCTATACTCAACAGGCTAACAACGCATTTTTTTATCTTTCGCTTGGTTTTATGAACCTCTATTTCCTTCGGCTCTTTCTCCGGATTTAATAAATGGAGTTTTTTTTGGAGCCCATGTTCGGTAATTGTTCGCTCTACACTTCTTTTGCTTATTTTCATCCCCGCTTGAGTAATTTTTTGGGCAATAACTTCAGCCGAAGAATCCGGGTATAGGAATTTGTGTCTTAGAATTTGATTTACTATCACCTCAGTGCGAATATAGTTTTTCTTTGGACCTTTTTTCTTATCCTCCAAGGCAGAACTTCCACCTTCATTAAAATTGTGAAGTATTTGGTAATAGCGTTGTTTGCTAAAACCATACTTAGTGGCAACTTCTGTTGGGTGTTTAGAAAGGCATGTCCCTTCAAAAATCATTGCTAATTTTATCGCCACTTTATCTGCAGAATTCATTCGCAGCACACCAGCAGGACCTTCCAGATTTATAAAAGAAGATTCTTCTTTTTTCATTTTGTTACCTTTTATTTTAAATGAGTAATAGTAAAAAGATAACAAAATGATAACGAATAGTCGATTATATTATGGCGGTATAGATTAGATATTACACAAATAGTATTTAAGTATATAAAGGTAACGGAAGGTTGTTTGAGACTACAGACACAGTCCTTTACTATACAACCGCCTCAATATATTATACCGTAGACACAAATATATTATAAAAAAGGGCTAAAATTTATTGAATCAGTCAAACATTCTACGGCAGAAAAATCGCTGACTTGTCGGGATTACTAAGGTTAGTGGTTCGATAAATACTTCGTAGAGACAGGAATTAACTCACCACAAGAGGAACATCCGTCAACTGACGGAAGGTTTTGCAATTAAACTTTTTTCATACAGTTAACTGTAGAACCATAAAAAAAATGACTTACTGAATTCTCTCCGTAGTCTAATTTATATGTTTATTTATAGTTTCTAACAAAAAATCTTTTTTTATCGGTTTAGAAATGTAATCATCCATCCCTCCTTCAAGAAATCTCTCCTTGTCCCCTTTCAAAGCAAAAGCAGTAAGAGCAACAATTGGAATTGTACCAAATTTCTCCGACACCTTGATTTTTTTTGCTAGTTCAAAACCATCATTTTTTTCCTGAAGCGAAATGTCCATTAAAATTAAATTAACATCCACTTTCTCAAGGATTTCATTTGCCTCTTCGGGACTTTTTGCCCAAAGCACATTGAAACCTGACCTTAAATATATGTTTACCAGCATAAAAGCGTCTTTCATATCTTCAACATATAAAATAGTTACGCCACTTTTTTTCGTTTCACTCATTCTGTTACTCTCCTATTCATTTACTTTTGACAGTGGGATTTTCAAAGTTACAGTTGTACCGACTCCCTTTTTACTGTTAATTTCTATCTCTCCGTTGATTAAATCAATAAATCTTTTTGTTATTGCTAATCCTAAACCGGAACCTTCATAAGATCGGTTGATTCCTACATCTTCCTGACTGAAGGGCTCGAACAAATGTCTCTGATAATCTTCGGACATTCCGATTCCTTGATCAGTAATTATACATTCTGCGTAAGTATCAAATTTGCAAAGCGAAACTTTTATTTCCCCTTCCTTGCTGTACTTGATAGCATTATTTAATACATTAATTACAACAGAATCAAGGCAGTAACTATCCGCATGAACAAGAATCTGTTCTGTTGGAATATCCGTAATAATTTTTAATCCTTTTGATTCAACAGTTTTTTTCATTAAACGATATGCTGAAATCAACAATTCATTAAACGAAAGTGATTGAAAATTAATCGGAAATTCATTTGCTTCTAAACGGGAAATATCTAAAATATTTATGATGGTATCCAATAAACGTAATCCCCCCTTTTCAACTGAATCAAATGCAAGCTTGACCTCTTCGTCCACCGAATCATAAAAATGATACCTCAATACATCGTTGTAGCCGATAATCGCATTTAATGGTGTGCGAATTTCATGCGACATTGCCGAAAGGAATCCGCTCTTCAACCGATTTGCCTCTTCAGCTTTATCTTTTTCACATACAATCCGTTTCTCAAATTCCTTTTTGTCGTTTATATCGTACACAAATCCTTCAAAGTAGAGAGTTTGTGAATTTGCATCTTTCACTGCATGAGCATTCATTTGAATCCAAATTGGCTCACCACTTTTTTTCTTCCACTGAACTTCAAGCAAAGCTGCCGAACCGAACGGTTCAAATTTTTTAATTAGTGCATCTCTTTCCTCTTCATTCAAGTAAATATCTTTCAGGTTTACTGTAAGCAATTCCTGAACTGAACCATAACCCAAAATATTCGCCAGCATGGCATTTGCCGAAATGATCTTCCCGTTTCTATCAGCTTGGTAAATTCCTACAGGTGCATGAGTGAATAGGTCCCGATACTTTTGCTCTGATAATTTTAATTCCTCTTCGGAATTCTTTCTTTCGGTAATATCGCGGACAATTGCTTGAAGCATATCTTTGCCGTCAATAACAATGTGATTTAAGCTCACCTCAGCAAAAAAAGGTGTTCCATCAAGCTTGACATGTTTCCATTCAAAGAATTGAGGTACACCAGCAAATGCGTTTGATATTTTTTCAATAGCTTTTTCTTTTGAGTTTCTTCCGTCGGGCTGGACGAGGGGGGAAAATTCATACGGTTTTCTTAGCAAGATTTGTTCACGTGTACATCCAAACATCTCTTCAGTTTTAGCATTGCAGTCGATAAAAGTATCGCCGGTCATTAAAAATATTGCATCATTAGCAGATTCAAATAATTTTCTATACTTGAATTCTGAGTTGAGAATTTTTTCTTCAGCACGCTTGCGATAAATCACCTTAGCGACCTGTGAAGAGACATATTCAAGCATCCTTTTCTCCTGTTCACCATACGTCGCTGCATCCTTGTAGTCTTGAACAGCCATAACGCCAATAATTTCATATCCGATTTTAAGCGGCACTCCTAGCCAAATTCGAGGAGGCGGACCTAGCACTTCAAGTTGACCGGATTGAACCAATTCTTTATATCTATCCAAATCACAAAGCATCGATTGACCGCTCCGGATTACATAAGCGGTCAGACCTCTTCCCAAGTCAAATTTCTGTTTATGCTCCTCAAATATCTCTTCTTCATCGACAAAATACGGGAAGCTGATCTTTTGTTCTTCCCGATAATAAATGGCAATGTAAAAATTATCTGCCTTCATGATCTTGCTGATCGTGTCATGAACAGACTTGTATAAATCATCAAGGTTTTCCGAAACATCTACAGCTTCATTAATTTCATAAAGAGCTGTTTGGAGTATGTTCGGACCTGAACTGTAAGTTGAACTTACAATATTTTTTGAGGGATTAATGGTTTCCAATAGTTCACTTCTCATATTGTTAAATTATTGACCTCTTTTAGTTAACTACTCCTAGTAACAATTTATCTTAATTATCGAAATAATTTTGAAATATTATAGAGTTTTTCGAGCAATCCTATTCCATTTAGAGGATGAATGGATAACTAACTGAAGTTACGCAGTCAACGCTATTTTCATTCCAAATAGGTTCTCTCGATACTTCCGACCCCATCTTCTCCAAAGGATCCTTCGGATGAACTGCATAGGCGGTAAAGCGGGTCGGAAACTCGAGAACCTGCAAATA
>JAHJVF010000307.1 GCA_018828505.1 Bacteroidota bacterium
AATCCTTTCTGAAATAAGTAGAAGAGACTGTCTCAGAAGGTTCTCTCGATACATCCCGATGAATCGGGATTACTCCTGCCAGCCGAACTTGGACTGACCCGCCTGCCTCACGTGAAACAATTAGGCGGGCAGGCGAGGCAGGCAGGCGAGAACCTTTCATTATTGAGGTTTTCGAGTAGTTCCGACTTTACGTAGCATTGAACGATTTGAAGTCGGGATGTATCGAGAAAATATTACTTTTGAGACAACCTCTTCAGTATATAATTATTTTATTAGTGTCATTTTCTTGCTATCAACAAATTCTTTACCTGATTTTTCACTTTTTGCAGTAATTCTGTAAATGTAAGTTCCGGAAGAAACTTTCATCCCCTTATTATCCTTTCCATTCCAATTCACATCAAAATATCCTGCCTGTTTATTATCACTTACTAAAGTCCTGATTTCTTTCCCTAACATGTCATAAATTTTTATTGTCACAAAAGAATGCTCTGGAACAGCAAATTTAATTATTGTTTCCGGATTAAAGGGATTTGGATAATTTTGTGAAATTGAATATTTCAGAGGCAGATTGCTTATTGAATAGCCATCTCCGATACTTGTTGCAACATTTGGATCGAGAGTATATCTCAATGAACGCGTAAGCACTGTATCGCGATTTACTTCACTCATCATTTCTAATCCAACCCCAAAAAATACCACCTTCCATTTTGTTACAGAATGTTCAGATCGCACAGCACCTATTCTAACAGTATCAGCAGTGCCGGTTCCATAATGAAATACTTTGAATATATTTCCTTTTGCCGCCCAGGATATTTCGAGTTGATCTTTACCGGGTCCGGCCATAGGCAAACTCAAACCGCTCCCAATGATATCTCCCGGGAACCCTCTGCTGCTGAATGATGAATTATTCGAATTGAATTTAATTCCTGCATATTGAGATAAAAATACGTCGGCTGTATCTGTGTACTCAGCAATGTTTTTAC
This sequence comes from Bacteroidota bacterium, assembly GCA_018828505.1. GTDB lineage: Bacteria > Bacteroidota > Ignavibacteria > Ch128b > Ch128b > JAHJVF01. The sequence goes on from JAHJVF010000307.1 coordinate 984, forward strand.
CGGCGAGAATTAATCTTCCGCCTGAGTGGAGATAATCGATCAATGTCGCTCGATCAAGAACAGGCAACCCTGAGGTTGATTCTCCGCCTGCAACCCAAACGAGAGTCAAGGGTTTTGTGAATGAATTCAATAATGTGCTTGATGGAATAGATCCTTTTGCTGTTGCATCCCAGACTGCAAACGGGTTCCCTGAATTTTCTAGCGAATTGATATACCTGTCTTGATTTGTTTTTAGTGTATCGTTCAAAACTAAAAATACTGATACAGGTTTGGTTGAAATATCAAGTGTCTTTCCTGTCAAACTAACATAAATACTATCAAGAATTATAAATCTTCGATAAGGAGGTTCTAGATCAATTCTAAGTTTATAATATTCATCTCCCGGAACCGTGAAAGTAAAAGCTCCAGTTGTACCTGTTGTAATATTTCCAAGTGATGTTGTATCACCCACCCAATTGAATTTCATCTTAGCTGAAATTCCATTTAAGGAAACAGCATCAAGAATATTTCCACTTAAATTTACTAACGGTTTTTTTTCAAGTGCAGCATCAAAAATTAAACTCTCTGTTGAACCAATACCTCCAGGAGGAGCAAAAGAAATAACTTGCGATTTCGGGAAGTATCCAAATTTATAAGCGGTTGCAGTAAAAGTTCGATTAACTACTGCTGTGGCGTAAGTTCCAGTTGAATCGATAGGAACTTCGGTTAAAAGAAATCCTGCTTTGTTCCACCTGGTTGAAATCGGATTATGAACCGGGCCAATTGTCGATCCATAAGTCCCTTCAAATTTCAGAAAACTTCCTTTTAACGGTAAACCATTGGATGATTGAGTAAAATTTCCTTGTAAAATCCATGAGGGATATAATGAAGCAATCGCCATAATATCTTCAGGGTGTAAGTAGCGCCTTGATGTATCCCCTCTTGAAACTGCATACCACATTACAGCTCTATTATTCTGTGGGCCACATCCACTGCTTGCTCCAGATGGCAGACCAGTATGATCAATTCCTGTGTGGTGGCCAAATTCATGCGTCATTACCGACAATAAATCAATTTTATTAAGTTCACCTTTTAGTCCGGGAGTAAAATCGCGCCCGTTCCAAACTAAATCTGATCCAATAGCTTGATATCCTCCGGCGGTCGTAGTAAAGGTTGAGGAAAAAGCTATCACATTCGGATCACTAAAATTTGATCCAGCCATATCAAAATAAACTAAATTTATACCATCGTTGGCAACGCTCGATACAGATGTATTTTCCCCTCGTTGAAAAATAAAGTAACTCGCCTCAACGTTGTTCCACTGTTCTGCAGAAGCTTCGATCGTTGGAATAAACTCAGGAAGGGTTGAAGTATTCAATTGGTAAGTGAATGGGATCCTGCTTGGAAAATAAATTCGAAATTGACCGCTTGAATTAGTAATTAAGCAAAATCCAACTACCCCTAAAAAAGTAACGGCTAAAAGACTCGATAATATTATATTCTTTTTCATTCTTAGTTCTCCCCTAATTCTTCAAATAATCTTTAACTGCAGTGACAAACGAATTCAGTTCGATTCGATTCTCTTTCCTATTCACTTCTGTAATGTGCTTCTTTGTAATTGGATCAATCAAGCCGATGTTATTCAGATTATTAAAAGCATACTTAATTCCATTCTCTTCAACAACGTTAAAATGACCCAGAACAATTGAATGAATCCAATAAGCGCCTTTCCAATAGCTCAAAAACAAAACAACATTATCGTTTAGGATTAATTTCGGTGTTCCATCAACAGTTTGTG
>JAHJVF010000308.1 GCA_018828505.1 Bacteroidota bacterium
AATACTAAATTCAAAAACCAATAATCAAACGTTGCGTTTTTTGTTAGTTTTTCCTGCCATATCATAGCATTGTCGTGGCGGGGATGTTTTGAGTTTTGAATTTGTTTAGTGATTAGTCCGCCGAGGCGGACGGATTTAGTCCGTCAACTGACGGATTAAGCTTTTTGCAGCGTTCTACATGATTTTGCGTAACTTCAGTAATTAATTGATGAAAAAATCCGAATACTGAATTATTCCCTTAAAACTCTAAACTCGAAACTATAAACTAGAAACTATAATGGTCGATACACACTGTCATTTATTCTTCGACGAACTTTATTCAAACATCGATGAGGTGGTGGATAATGCAAAACAAAATGGCGTTGATTACTTAATCTGCCCTGCAACAAATCTTGAAACTGCAAGAGAGTCAATTGCAATCGCAGAAAAATTCGAGAATGTTTATGCGGCTGTTGGAATTCACCCACACGATACTTCCGATTTTAGCGACACAACCTTAGTTGAAGTTGAAAAATTGCTCCAGCATCCGAAAGTTGTGGCGGTTGGTGAAATCGGGCTTGATTACTATTACGATTATTCACCGAAAGAAAATCAGCAATTTGCTTTTCGGGAGCAGTTGAAGTTAGCAAAGGATCATGACCTTCCGGTCATAATTCATAATCGCGATTCAAGCGATGATTTAATGAAGATCTTTGAGTCGGAAATTGATGGTAAACTTACCGCACAATTTCACTGCTTCAACGGCGATCTTGAAATGGCAAGAAGGGTAGTGGAATTACGATCGTTCGTTTCTTTTACAGGTAATATTACATTCCCGAAGAACGATGAATTACGAAACATTATACATCGAATTGAATTGGAAAATCTTCTACTCGAAACAGATTCACCATTCATGACGCCAGTTCCGTTTCGCGGAAAAAGAAATTCTCCTGCAAACTTAAAATATATTGCAAAGAAAATCGCCGAAGTCCACGAGCTTAGAGTTGAAGATGTAATTAAGTCAACTAATTATAATGCTTTCAAAGTTTTCGGAATAGGGACAAAGCCTGAGGTCGCTTTTATATATCAAATCGGAAACGCACTTTATATTAATGTAACAAACAGATGTAATGCAGATTGTACCTTTTGCGATCGAAAAGGAGAAGCAATTGTAAATGGGTACAATTTAAGAATGCCAAAGGATATGGAACCCCCGGCTGAAGTTTATTGTAGAAAAATCGGAGATCCAAAAAGGTTTTCTGAAATAGTCTTCTGCGGTTTCGGTGAACCGACAATTCGATTGGATATTGTAAAACAGGTTTCAAAATATGTTAAGGATAGAGGGGGAAAAACCAGACTTAATACAGATGGGCATGGAAATGTTATCAATAAAAGAAATATCGTTCCGGAATTGGTTGGATTGATCGATTCGGTTTCAATCAGCTTGAATTCATTCGACCCGAAACAATATTCGAAATTGATGGGGATTGACGAATCAATGTTTTATGAAATGATTAATTTTACAAAGGAAGTAAAAAAGTGTATTCCGGAAATCGTAATGACCATTGTTGGGCTTAATGAAGTCGATGAAGAAAAAGCTAGGAAGTTTGTTGAGAATGAGCTGGGTGTGAATTTCAGATCGCGGGAATATTTTTAATTCAGGTTTTTCTGGCTGAAACTATTATTCCAGTACCGAACTCAACATCGCTTTTAAAATCTAAAAACATCAAAATTAATGTAAACGGAAATGTAATTAGATAATAAATCGGTAAGATTAAAATAAGCAGCTTAGAAAAATTTGCAAGCAGAATTGGAATTTTTATTCCCAATCTCCAGGCTTTATCGCCCCAAAATCCATAAGTGTAATTTAATTTTCTCATCTTAAATCCGACCGATTCAAGCTTCTGAGTGAAGTCTTCCTTTGAATAACCCGTTCGAAAATGCTCCCCAATAAAACTTTCTTCTTCATGTGAATGAACATCGCTTCCGCCAAACACGGATGGAGTGTTGATAATGACTATCCCATTTGGCTTCAAGGCAGTAAAAAAGTTTTTAAAGACTTTAACATCGTCTTCGATGTGTTCCATAACATCAACGCAGATAATAAGATCAAACTTTTCAGTGTGTTCAATTTTCGTTAGATCTTCAATGTTAAAACTGACATGATTTAACTTTTGAGAACTGAAAAATTCTTTACAATCAGCGATGTATTCTTCCTTAACATCTATCGCACGAATTTTTGATTGTGGAAATTTAGTGGCGATAAAATATGAGTACTGACCGAAGCCAGTGCCGGCATCGTAAACAGAAAGGTCTTTTTTACCGAGTTCCTTAACTGCAAGTCGAATTTCTCTTCGCACATACCATGATCGAAGAAAGACTACGTCTAAGATTTTAAAAAATACTTTTCTAAAAAGAGGTCTTTTCCGAATGAAGGAAGCAAAAATATCTTTAACAGGGTCGTAGTGCATCAGGGAAGTTGAAGTGCTCTTTGTAATTCAGTAAAAACAGTCAGATGAGATATGCTGTTCATACAGTTCGGATTATAATCGCAAATCATCTTATAACAGACCAAACAATCAAGATCCGAAGTGATCTTTATAAGTCGACCATATGTTTCAATTTCCGCTGCGGATGTCGGACCGAATAACGCAATAACTTTTTTGTTGAAGGCAGTTGCTGCGTGCATTGCTAAGGTATCACCAGTAATAAGTACATCGCAAAGATTTAATAAAGCAAAAAATTGTCGGAGAGAGTTGTCAGTGCCGGTATTGATCACTCGATTGTAATCGATTAAACTCAGACGTTGATTTCTTTCTTTTTCATATGGTCCGCCGTAAAGAAAAATGTAATGATCAGTCTCATCCAATATTTTTTTAATTAAATTTTCAAAACCATGATATGTCCACTGCTTATACTGCCATCTTGGACTTGCACCCGTATTCATCCCAATAATTTTTTTACCAGGAACAATCTTAATTCTGTTTCGAAAATCTTCAGCAAACTTCAGTTCAGTATCAGTTAAATTCAATATGATATCAAAGTTGTTTGAATTGGTCCGAGCGATGTTCTGAATAATTGACTGATAGGTTTTGGCATTTTTCTTTTTAATATCATCAAAAGCACCCATTTCGAACCATTCAATAGCTTCATCATTTAACGCAATTACTTTCCCTTTTTCGTCAAGTCCAAATCCAAGCTTTTCATATCCATTGGCTTTTGTACAAATGGCAGAACTGATAGGGGATGGGTCTAAATTTAAAACGATGTTAAAATTTTCTGCTGCCAAAAAATAATTTGTCTCGGTAGATTCAATCGTGAACAATTTATTTACAAAGGAATTATTTACGAATAGCGGCAGAGCATTATTTCTAGTCAACCAGGTAATTTCAGAGTCAGAATATTTTTCCTTCAATCCTTGAAGAATAGAAGTTGTGCGAAGAACGTCTCCGATCGCATCGAGCTTTATGATTAGAATTTTGAATTCTACCGGTTCGTAATGAGGACACGAATCGCATTTCACTCCTTCTGACTTGTGAAATGAACAAGGTTTATCGCCCGGGAAATGTTTGCAATCGTATTTTAAAATCATGTTTCTATCAAATTTTCGAAACGAAATTACTAAAAATTTATCTGAGATTGAATTTATTACAACAAGAAGTTTACCCAAAATTCTTGTATGGTTCTCTCGATATGTGTCGACTTTGCCGCCACTACTCCTGCCCGCCGAACTTAGCATGCCCGCCACGTTCAGCTTGCAGAGGCAGGCGGGCGAGAACCTCAAGACTCTTTGCGGTTTTTCCCAAAGGGATTCCTTCGGAACGAGTCCCCGATTAGAATTTCGTACTTAGGTAGTAGTTATTATCAGTCTGGTAAATTCTGCTTTTAAGATTCCATCTTTGCTAAAAAGCCAATAAAAAATTATGTTTAACTAAACAACTTGAAAGGAATATTAATGAAACCAATCAAAGTTCATCCCATAGTTCTCACTATTTTTTTCGCGATTGCTATTCTTGTTGGATTCTCCATAAATGATAAAACCGAGATTACACGCTCCACCATTGAGCAAGCAGAAAAAATATTCGGAGTAGAATTCATTGAGACTAAACGCGATTCAATGCTTGATGAATTGAATGATAACTTGAAAAGTTTTAAAAAGCTTCGCGAGATAAAGCTTGAAAATAGTATAATGCCGTCGTTGTTATTTAATCCAATCCCTCAAAATTTTTCGTTTGAAAAGAAAAGAATTCCTTTCAAAGTTGATTTAATCAAAACGAGACGTCCGGAAAACTTAGAGGATGCCGCATTTTATTCAATTCCTGAATTAGCTTATATGATTAAGAACCGACTTGTGACATCATTAGAACTGACAGAAGTGTATCTTCAAAGATTAAAAAGATTCGGATCAAAATTGGAATGTATCGTTACACTCACCGAAGAATTAGCCATCGAACAAGCAAAGCGTGCTGATGATGAAATCTCAAAAGGAAAATACAGAGGGCTTCTGCATGGAATTCCGTACGGTATTAAAGATCTTTTCTCAACTAAGAAATATAAAACAACTTGGGGCGCTCCACCTTTCAAAGATCAGCTAATCGATGAAGATGCTGAAGTAGTTAAGAGACTTGAGAAAGCCGGAGCTGTTCTTGTTGCGAAATTAAGTATGGGTGAACTTGCATGGGGAGAAACCTGGTTCGGCGGTTTTACAAGGAACCCCTGGAATCTTGAACAAGGTTCGAGCGGTTCATCTGCCGGCTCAGCCGCTGCAACTGCCTCTGGTTTAGTGGCGTTTGCAATCGGTACTGAAACTTGGGGTTCAATAATTTCTCCCGCAACGAGATGCGGAGTAACCGGATTGCGTCCAACTTATGGAAGAGTCAGCCGAAGCGGTGCGATGGCTCTTAGCTGGTCGATGGATAAGATTGGACCTATCTGCAGAACAGCAGAAGATTGTGCAATTGTTTTTAATGCGATCTACGGACCGGATAATGTCGATCCAACTTTGTTCAATCTTCCTTTCAATTATAACCAGAAGGCTGACTTGAAGAATATAAGAGTCGGATATATAAAGAGCGAGTTCGATAAAGAACGGGACCAAAAAAAATCCGACGATGAAATGTTACAAGTCCTGAGAGCACTTGGAGTTCAGCTTAAACCGATCGAATTGCCAGATTTACCTGTAAGTGATCTTAGTTTCATTTTAAGTACAGAAGCAGCCGCAGCATTTGATGAATTGATCAGAAGCGGCAGAGAAGATGATTTAGTGAGGCAAATCAAAAATTCGTGGCCGAATGTTTTGCGTGCTCACCGTTTTGTTCCTGCAGTGGAATATATTCAAGCAAATAGAATCCGTACGATTTTAATAAATGAAATGCAAAAAATATTTGATGAGATAGATGTTTATGTTGTTCCAACTTTTGGAGGCAGCAGTTTATTATTGACGAATCTTACCGGCCATCCTTCCGTTGTTGTTCCAAATGGATTTAATGAAAAGGGGGGTCCGACCAGCATAAGTTTCGTCGGAAAATTATTCGGAGAAGCTGATGTTTTGGCAATTGCAAAAAAGTATCAAGAGGCAACAGAATTTCATAAAAAACATCCGAGGTTATAGAAAATTCGGAAAGCTCTCTTTTTGACCTTTTGATAGGTTAGTGAGTAAGGAGAGGTTTTTTATTGATTACGCTTTCGGTGAATTATTTTTATAATTCGCTCAAAGTACTCTTCGAAAGTTTCCGTTGATTTTATAGGAATATTTTCTAAAGCTGAACCGAATAAATTCATTAATTCATTGTATCGTTTAAAATTTGCTTCCAATATTTTTTCATCGCCTGTTTCCCAGTATTGACCTTCATCAATAACCTTGAAATCTTGAAAGTACTTTTCGCTAAGATACTTAAATAGATGAATTATAAGTTTATGAGTATTACTCCCGGCAAATTGTGTCTTAACCGAAAGCATGTATAAGTATTTTTTATGAGTTTCATCAGTTGGATTACCAAAAAATTTTAAGTTTGGTAAGCTGCTCATTCTTCCGTTAGATAAAAAGCACATATTGATTGTTTCACACTCAGGAGGTGTAAAACTTATACCGTAAATTTTGTCATCGTATGCTTCTTTGTCAAAACTATTCGGAGGGAATTCTCTTTCATAAATCGTGTATTGCCATTTGTAGATTTCAACTATGTCTTGTACTTCATCGATCATTTCTGATAGAGAAGCCCCGCTTAAACCGCGATTGAATATTCCGCTGTAATGAATGCTTAGGCCCATATTAGATTCATTTAAATTTTAGTTCTTAATTACTTGCTCAAATTTTACTTCCAGATGAGACGAACAGGTAGTTTTCTTTTTCATAT
>JAHJVF010000309.1 GCA_018828505.1 Bacteroidota bacterium
AAATGCCGTTATTCAGCTACTTCAGGTTAAAGATATTTTAGATTTACGATATGATGTATATTTGAAAGATTTCGATGAATTACCTTACGAACTCAGCGGAATGATTGCGTCCATGTTTGTTGGGGAGATCACTTACCCGATTGATCTCGGAAATGGTCGATATCTTCTTACACAACTCGTTGAGAAATATACGCGAGGATCGGAACCCAAATTAGATTTTATTAAGGATTTGATTATTGAAAGAATCATGATCGGTAAACAGCAGGATTATTACAGATCGCTTGTGCATAAATTATCCGAAGAATCAGAAATTCAAATTAAAGAGTTAGACTAAATGAAAAAATTATTTTTAATACTGGTGTTTTATTCATCAATCGTGTTCGCTCAGGAAGTGCTCGATAAGGTTGTGGCTGTTGTTGATGACGAATACATACTTCAGAGCGAGCTTGATTTTCAAATTCAGCTGACCGCATATCAAAGACGTTTGAATCCGAACGATGCAAGTTTGAAGAAAAGTGTTTTGAATGCAATGATCGAAGAAAAACTCATCCTCGCACAGGCTAAGATCGATAGTGTAAATGTCTCAGAGGAAGAAGTAAATCGTCAGCTTGATTATCAAATCGAGATGTTCATTGATCAATATGGTTCGAAAGAGAATTTTGAAAAAGCTTATAACAGACCATTGGAGAAGATCAAAAGGGAACTACGGGATGAAGTAAAAAATAATCTACTAATTCAGAAAGTTCAAGGACTTCGCTTTGCTACTATGGAAATGAGCCGATATGAAGTAGAAGAATTTTTCAATTCTTTAAAGGATAGTTTGGGAAAAGTACCTGAGGAAGTTAAGTTATCACAAATATTTATCGTACCAAAAATATCTGATACCGACCGTGAGAGAGTAAAAAATCGGTTAGAAATTATTGTTGATTCGATTAAGTCGGGAGTGAATTTCTCTGAACTTGCAAAACGGCATTCCGATGATCAGGCTACCGCAAAAGATGGCGGCGATCTTGGCTTTGTGAAAAGGGGATTGTTTTTCAAAGAATTCGAGGAGTCGGCCTTTACTTTAAATGAAGGTGAACTTTCCGGAATCGTCGAAACTCCCCTGGGATTTCATGTGATCCAATTGTTGGATAGGCGGGGAGAGTCAGTGCGTGTCCGCCATATCTTGCTTAAGGTACAGCTTAACCCGGAAATGGATGAGAGCGTGAAAGCCAAACTCCGCTTAATTGCTGATAGTACTCGACAAGGACACGGAACATTTGCTGAATTTGCCAGAAGGTATTCCGAAGATAAAGCTTCAGCCCAATTTGACGGTGAGATGGGAACTCTTTCAATTTCTGAGCTTGAGACCGATATGAGAAACGTAGTAGCTAAATTAAAGGAAGGTGAAATCAGCGAACCGAGAAAAATTACTCTCGGACAGAATAATTACGGTTATCAAATTATTCTATTAGAAAAGAGGATTCCAGAACACAATCCAAATCTCGATCAAGATTATGACAAACTGAGCCAAATCGCACTTTATAATAAGAAGCAGAAAATTTATTTAGATTGGATCGAGCAATTGAAAATGCAAGTTTATTGGGAAGTCCGTTTATAAGGAGAAGCATGACAAAATTCAAAGATGACGTTGAAGCTGTACAAGAACTTAAAACCATTATTGAAAAGCTTAAGAAAGAAATTGGCAAAGTAATCGTCGGACAGGAAGAAACAATTGATCAACTGCTGATCGCTTTATTATCGCGTGGACATTGTCTTTTAATCGGTGTACCCGGATTAGCGAAAACCCTATTAATAAAAACTCTCTCAGAAGCTTTAGATTTAAGTTTCAATAGAATCCAATTTACACCTGACTTAATGCCAAGCGATATTACGGGAACTGAAATCCTTGAGTTGGATCAAGCCACAAATCAAAGAGTCTTTAAGTTTATTAAAGGACCTGTTTTCGCAAACATCATTTTAGCTGATGAAATAAACAGAACACCACCCAAAACCCAAGCCGCTCTTCTCGAGGCAATGCAGGAGCGTCAGGTCACGGCTGCCGGGAACAAATATACTCTCAGCGAGCCATTTTTTGTTCTGGCTACTCAGAACCCGATCGAGCAGGAGGGAACTTATCCACTTCCTGAAGCACAGCTTGATCGGTTTATGTTCAATATCTGGCTCGATTATCCCTCAAATCAAGAAGAAATCTTAATTGTAAAGAATACAACGAGTCAATATAATCCAGTGGTTAAAAAAGTTTTGGATGCTGAACAGATAATTTATTTTCAAGATTTAGTCCGCCGCGTACCGGTGGCTGATAATGTAATTAACTTTGCGGTGAATCTTGCCAGCATTACCCGACCGAATAGTAATTCTTCAAAGTTTATTCGGGATTCGATTAATTGGGGAGCAGGACCACGTGCTTCACAGTTCATGATTCTCGCTTCAAAAGCAAGTGCAGTTGTCAAGGGACATTTTACGCCATCAATTGCCGATGTTGAAAATGTTGTCCTTCCGATTTTGCGCCACCGAATCATACCAACATTCAGCGCCGAAGCTGAAGGGATCACTTCGGTAGATATCGTAAATAAAATTTTAAATGAAGTCAAACAATAAATAAACGGAGATAATTATGGGAAAAGGAGATCAAAGAACTAAAAAAGGAAAAATTTTCCGAGGTACTTCCGGGAATACCCGCAGGAAGAAAAAGAAAAATGTTGTTCCAAAAAAAGAGGAAGCTGAAAAGAGCTAAATTACGAATATCTCTAAAAACTTGAATTAAGGACTAAAGTCTGCAGAAATTAGTATGGTTTTGTAACCCCACGCTTAAGCGTGGGGTTATTGAAAAACCGCTTACAACAAGGGCTTTAGCCCAATTAATAAATAACTTTAAGTAACCATAAAATATAATTCGCCAAGAAAAATAATAGTTTTTAGAGGTGCCCTTACTCAGAATTAATTAGGATAGGTGGGTGTCTGAAAGAAGTTTGTTCCATAATTTGATTTGGTAAAACTTCTTTTATTTGTGAGCTGTTCTTATAGAGTTCTCTTCAACAAATTGATTCCGATTTAAATTAATTTATTTGTATTTTTGTGGAGAGGTTCATGTCAAACATTGCTGATGGAATGCGAAAATAGTCTCTCCAAAAATAAACTCCGGTTTTCATTTCGGAAATATCCCCAAAGGTTTTTTCAATGACTGTTACTAAAGAAAAAAAAGTAATTGGTTCTGTTGTTATTACTGCTGAAAGATGCAAAGGTTGTGGATTTTGTGTTGAGTTCTGTCCAACTCATGCATTAAAACTTTCCGAGCAGTACAACTCGAAAGGTTATCATCCCCCTGTACTTATTTCACGGGAACTTTGTAACGGATGTGATATCTGTGGAATTGTTTGTCCGGATTTTGCAATCTATGGTTTCATGAAGAAGAAAAAATAGAAAGGTGAAAATTTGAAAGCTGATTCATCCGGTGTTTTGACCGGTTCACATTTTATAGATGGTGATCACGCGTGTGCAGAAGGAGCAATCGCTGCCGGCTGCCGATTTGTTGCTGGTTATCCGATCACTCCTTCTACTGAAGTTATTGAACGAATAGCAGAAAGATTTCCACTCGTTGGTGGAGTTTTCATTCAGATGGAAGATGAGATAGCATCATCTATCGCAATTCAAGGAGCTGTTTGGGGGGGTAAGAAAGCTATGACTGTTACATCAGGCCCGGGGTTTTCTTTAATGATGGAACATATCGGTCTTGCTGCTATGACCGAAACTCCTTGTGTTTTTGTCGATGTACAACGTGCGGGTCCATCTACAGGATTACCTACAATGCCGGCACAAGGAGACATGATGCAGGCAAGATGGGGTTCGCATGGTGATTATGGAATAATTGCACTCTGTCCTAATTCACCGCAAGAAAGTTTCGATTTAACTATTAAAGCTTTTAATCTCTCGGAACGATATCGTGTGCCTGTTATGTTGATGCTTGATGAATGCGTTGGACATATGACCGAAAGAGTCGTAATTCCGAAGTCAGAAGATATCGATGTTTTTGAAAGAAGATATTATGATGGTCCGAAGAAAAAATATTTAGCATATGAACCTAATGAAGATTTAGTCCCCTCGATGGTGAATGCAGGTGACGGTTACAGAATTCATATAACAGGATTGACACACGATGAAAAAGGTTATCCTGCTATGTCGCCAAAAGTTCATGCCAAATTAGTTCATCGTTTGGTACATAAGATCAAATTTAATGCGAAAAATATAATTGAATACGAAGCCGATCAAATCGATGATGCTGACGTGATCGTTGTTAGTTATGGTATAACCTCACGAACAGCAATCCCAGCTATTGAACAGGCAAGATGGGAAGGTGTTAAAGTCGGACATCTTCGTTTGATAGTTGCATGGCCCTTCCCGGAAGAATTAATAAGAAGTTTAGCTGCGAAAATAAAAGCATTCGTTGTACCGGAAATTAACTTCGGTCAAATGGTTTTAGAGGTCGAACGATGTGCAGCGGGCAAATCACCAGCATTTCTTGTCCCTCATGCCGGCGGTGCAGTTCACAATCCAAAAGATATTTATAATGTAATCGTAAAATCAGTTAAGGAAGGCTGAAGAATGTCACAAGAAATTTTTAATGATGATGTATCTATTCCAGTAAATCCTGTTGAAGCATATCTTCGATCTGACAGAATTCCACACATATGGTGCCCAGGTTGCGGGATCGGAACTACTGTGAATTGTTTTATACGTGCCCTTGAAACAAGCGGACTTGATCTCGACAAAGTTTCAATCGTTTCCGGAATCGGATGCACTGGACGTGTTGCAGGTTATCTAGATCTCGATTCGTTCCATACTACACATGGGAGAGCAATTCCCTTTGCAACAGGATTAAAGCTCGCTAATCCGGAATTGAAAGTTGTGGTCTACAGCGGTGACGGCGATCTTACTGCTATCGGAGGAAATCATTTCATTCATGCTGCAAGAAGAAATGTTGACATGACCGTAATCTTAGTGAATAACTTTACTTACGGAATGACGGGCGGACAGGTGGCTCCTACCACTCCAATTGGTGCAACTGCTTCGACTACGCCTCACGGGAATTATGAACTTCCATTCAATCTGCCGTTTTTAGCAGAATCGTGCGGAGCGGTATACGTAGCAAGATGGACTTCGTACCACATAAGACATCTAGCGAAATCAATGAAAGAAGCTCTACTAAAAAAAGGATTTTCATTTATTGAGGTTCTCTCTCCCTGCCCAACTCTCTACAGTAGACGAAATAAGCTCGGCGATGGACTTGATATGATGGTTTATTACAAAGAAAACAGTGAGATAAAAAATGGTGCTGATACACGATCGCTCGATCTCGGTTTTCAGAGCAAAATCGTTTTAGGAAAATTTGTTGATAAAGAAAGAACAACCTATCTCGATTTGATGAACGAGCATTACGCGAAAAAATTTGGTGATGAATATCAATGGTATGGACCCAAGAAAAAGATGGAGGCGAAAAAAGAATTGGAGGTAGAAAATGTCTAGGACCGAAATTAAAATCGGTGGAATGGGAGGACAGGGAGTAATTCTTAGTGGTTACATTCTGGGAAGAGCTGCATCTATCTTCAGCGATAGACATGCTACAATGATCCAGGCATTTGGTCCCGAAGCTCGCGGAAGTGCATGCAGTTCACAGGTAATCATTGATAATAATCAAATCGATTATCCATATATTATTGCACCAAATATCATGGTAATCCTTTCTCAGGAAGCTTACAATAAATTCGTACCTGAATTAGCTAGCGGAGGAATTTTAATAACAGATGAAGAGTTAGTTAACCCGACAGCTCTCAGAAAAGATATTAAACATTACTCAATTCCGGCAACACGCATCGCCGAAGAACTCGGGAAAAAGATGGTGATCAATATTGTCATTATGGGTTTTTTCACTGCGATTACCAAATTACTCGAAGTTGAGTCTATGCGTCAGGCTGTTTTGGCTTCTGTTCCAATGGGAACCGAGGAATTGAATTTAAAAGCATTCAACTCCGGTTTTGAGCATGGAGAAAAAATTATAAAAGAAGAATTAGAAACTTCGGTTGTGTAAATGAGCCTGCTTCACTACACGTAACGCCTGCTTGCTCCGCCTTCGGCGGATTCAGCAGGCAAATTTCGTGAAGTGTAGCTCTAAACAGTTATTATACAATAAAATATGTTTTGGTTTTCATCTATTTCTGCATCTCGCATTTTACCATTGCGCCTTTTTAGATTCGTCTCATAGATAAAATCAGAGCAAAGTACGGATTAGAGATTGTGAGATATGGGGTAGCTTAATCGACAATTGAGAATGGACAATGGACAATTGAAAATGGACAATGCCCAAAAAAAAATAAGCGGACTCAATGACTGTTCAATAATGCTATTGTAAAAAATTACTTCTATGAAATTTTAATGTTTAAGTGTTGACAATCTCTTTGAATTCTTCTATGTTTGCGTTGAAGTATCATTGAGATGTTAGTTCAAAATAATCAAATAGGGTTACTTGAAACTGTCCGACAAGAACTCCGACTGAGAAACTACAGCTATAAGACAAGAAAAGCATATACAAGTCACCTTAGAAGTTTCACAAAGCATTTCAAACCGATACACCCACACAACATCACAAACGCGGATCATCTTTCTTCCCACTCTCCGAAAAGGTCATTCAAAGGCGCTACAATCTGTGTGAATAAGTTGCAATTTTAAACCAAATTTTTTCATACAAAGAGGAAGTGATGTTAAAAAAAATGTTATGTACTACGGTATCTTTGGTCATCTTTGCTGCCATGTCCTTTGGGCAAGAGAATACAAACCAAAAAGAACCTCCGCCTCAAAGAGATTCTCTCGGAAGGGTGTCATGGGAAATCCTCGAAAGTCTTTCATCACAGAAAAAGATGGAGACCAAAACAGGTGCCCAAGCATCCTACACTGTGTTCCCAATTCACATGCAGATTGAAGGGCTTCCGCCATCGGGAGAGGAAGTAAAAGAGATCTCACCGGCGATGCCGAGAAGGACTGGAGAAGCTTTTCAACAAAGCCCTCTTGATACGGTTATTTTCGAAGGCTTTGAAGGGACATTCCCTTCTAGCTCGTGGCGCGTTTTCGATGGGGATAGTACGACCAACGGTGAATACTTCTGGGCGAAACGCACCTACAGGAAACATACTGGAGCATATAGCGCTTGGTGTGTTGGTGGAGGAGCCAATGGTAGTGGGCTTTCCAACGGTAGTAATTATCCTAGTAACGCCAAGTCCTACATGATCTACGGTCCCTTTGACCTGAGCGGTACCAATTGGGCTGCTGTTACATTCTACTTAAGATTAAACACAGAAAGTAATTATGACTTTTTCTCATTCACTGCATCTGTCAACGGCACTAACTTTTATGGCTATAAAGTCTCTGGATCAACAGGAGGCAGCTGGATTGGTTTCACATTCCCGTTGAGGGATGTTTACACTCTGGGGAACATCACGGGCAGATCTTCGGTGTGGATAAGTTTTGGCTTCACAAGCGATGGTTTAATCAACTACGAAGGGGCTTATTTGGATGATATTGTCATTCAAAAGGGAACGGTGGATGTTTTATCCGTTATCAGCAGTTTTGCATCGCCTGGCTCTAGCCCGTGGGGACTCACTTGGGATGGTGTGAACCTGTGGAATTCCGACGACGCCGCCGACAGAGCATACAAGTTGAGTACCACTGGAACAGTGCTCTCTTCGTTTTACACCCCAAGCTCAAGCCCAGGCGGGATGGCTTGGGATGGCACCAACTTATGGCTGGCGGATGACAACACGCGGAGAATTTATAAACTGACCACCACTGGAAGCATCGTGACCTCGTTCTCTACACCAGGTTCCATTCCCACTGGTTTGGCTTGGGATGGAACTTACTTGTGGCTGTGTGACCTATCGGTGAGCACAATCTGGAAACTCACAACTACGGGACAAGTCGTTAGCTCATTTTCAGCTCCAGGTATTTCGCATAGCGGCTTAAGCTGGAACGGGAACTCACTATCACTATGGTTGACGGATGCCGGAGCTGGGTTGATCTATGAGTTGAATACTGCTGGGAATGTTCTTAATTGCTATCTTCCGCCAATCGGCTCTCCGACCGATTCGGAATGGGATGGGAGTGATTATTGGTTAGCAGACAGTTACAATGATCGAATCTACAAGTTGAGGGGACCTGTAATTGGACCTAATCCCCTTGCATCCTTCACAGTTTCTCCGCCTTCAGGTTTTGTTAGTACAATATTCGCCGTTGATGCTTCTAGCTCAAGAGACCTTCAAACACCTACAGCACAGCTGCAAGTTCGTTGGGATTGGGAGAACGATGGGAATTACGATACTGAATTCACTACAGTCAAGACAGCTACACATCAGTATTCTACACCTGGAACTTACACAATTAAACTTGAAGTGAAAGATACTGATGGCAATACAGGTACAACACCTCGAAACGTGACGGTGAACTCGAGAGCACCTCAACCTTTTGATCTAGTTAGGCCTCTGAGTGGGGATACGGTTCGTGCATTCACGCCCACTTTCGTCTGGAGGGTTGCGGTGGATGAAGACCCGGGTGATACCTTACGGTACACTCTCTACTATTCGACTTCCAGTGCGTTCTATTCGTCGTCCACTGATACGATTAAGGCAGGGACCGATACCTCTGTGACACTCAGCGACTCGCTCGTGGAAAAGACGAGGTACTATTGGAAAGTTAGAGTAACAGACCGTTGGGGTTCGACTACCATGAGTCGCCAGGCTTATAACAATTTTCTTGTCGCGGACCTCACGCCGCCATCGTTTACAGTAGCAATCCTGCAGAATCCGATTATGACGGAGGACATAGATATTTACGCCATTCCTAATGAGGCATTGGATGCATTCGGTGCGCGTGCGGAAGCAAACGGCACCCTAGTCGCTATGCTGTTGCTTGATCCCTCGAATCGTATCTATGCCGGTGATTACCAGCTTTCCGCCAGTGGTATGTTGATGGTTATTGTGAGCGGTAAGGATGCCATCTGGGGAAATGAGGGGCGAGATACCCTTTCCGTCCCGGTTCAGTTAATCAAGGCTGCTGAGGGAGGCTTGATTGCCAGCAGTGATGCCAGAATGCAGGTATCTTTCCCCAGCCGTACAATAGACCGAGATGCGTATGTGATGATTCTTCCCGGAGAAGAGTTCAAAAACCATAACCACGATCTTCCCAAGGAGAATGCAGAGAAACTAGATGAAGTCGTTCCTATTGGCAAGAGCTATCTCATTGCACCGGCTCAGTTATCTTTGACGGCTTCGGTCACACTCGTGTTCTCGTATTCTGATGAGGAGATCGAGGGAAGGACAGAAGCAAAATTGGAAATTGCCAGGAAGGAAGGTTCCCAGTGGGTCTCTCTCGGCGGCGATGTGAATGAAGCATCCAACCACGTCAGTGTTCAGGTGGATCGGTTGGGTGAATACCGACTGCAGTGGAACCTCAACCGGAAAGAATCTGCGTCGGAGCTTCCTACTGAGTATGCTCTTTTACAAAACTATCCGAATCCGTTTAACCCAGAGACCACCATTCGTTACGCTCTGCCACAAGGTTTTCATGGGCATGTAGATATTACGGTGTATAACATTACCGGCCAGCAGGTGAAACTATTAGTAGACAAACTTCAGGGACCGGGTTACTATTCAGTTTTGTGGGATGTAACGGACGACTTTAGCAGAAGCGTAGCTAGCGGAGTGTACCTCTATCGCCTGAAAACAGATCAGTTTGTAGTAGTGAGAAAAATGCTGTTCTTGAGATAGTTAAACCAAAGAAAAGAATTTATGGAGAAACAACCATGTTACAATTAAATCAAAAATACATGATGTTACTGTTCGGCCTTACCGTCGTTTGCGTTCTTGCGGTTATCGGCAGTTGCAAAAAGGAACCTACGGCTCCGGAAAAAGACGCACCGACCTGGGTACAAGAAGGATGGCAACAGTTTGAGGCAAAGCGCTATACGGATGCGCTCAATAGTTTCAATAATGCTCTGAACCTGAATCCTGCTGACAGCGTGGCTGCAATAGCATATTGTGGCATCGGGTGGAGCCTGGGGAGATTGTACAACTATGACCTAGCCTACAATAACTTCTCCTTTGCGATCCAAAGGGATTCAGCATCACCCGGACCTTATGTGGTGCATGCCTACGTAGGTAGAACTGGCGTTCTGCATAGAAAAAATCTATATAACGATGCCATTAGCGATGCTATGAAAGCTCTTAATCTCAGTGGAACTTACGAATTCACGCATGACCGAACCATCAAGTTCACGGATCTTCATTTTCTCCTAGCTCAGGCTTACTACCATACCCTGCAGTATACACAGGCTCAAGGGAGGGTGGATTTTTTACGGAATCTTTTTGCCTTGGGGTCCATCAATTGGAGCGCCAGACCTGTGATCGTGGACGGCGTCTCGTATGCTACGTATCATGAAGCTTTGTTGAAGGCCATCGAAAGCCTTAGGGGGAGAGTTTAAGATTCGCCTTTCGGCTGTGATTGGGATTCTTACGACGAAACATCCATCAGAGATTCGAAACGGCGAACCACTGCGGGAAACAATATAGAAATCGTTAGTAAGTATGAAAGGAATAACAAATGAAAACAAACTCAATCAAAACATCCGTTATTGCTCTTCTTTTTCTTGTGGTTTCACTCAGTCCTGGTTGCTCTACGGAGCCAGAATCAGATAAACCGGAAATCGTTGGATGCAATAGCGTCAAGTATAAAGGAGTCACGTTTAGCAGAATCGGCTGTGCACCGGGCATTGCTTCCTTTTACGTTACTGCTACTCAAGGTGGAGTAACCGGCAACTTCCATATAACGTGCTCTGGCGGATGCATTTTATCGGTGACCGTCATCAAGTGAGAAAAATGGTGTTTTCCTTAGGTGGGCTGTCACGGCAGATAGACTCACTGAGTGCCGTGACAGAATTCAGAGAAATCCGAACTTCCAGTAATCGTCACGGCGCTATGAATTAGCGCAGTTGCCGTGAGTACCGAGGAAAAAGGGATATCGTTGTTGCCTTTTCCATTTTCTGACTTAACTCAAGCAAAACGGCGTCCAGCGTTATTTATTTCAGTGTTAGAGGGTGATGACATGATTTTCTGTCAAATCACCAGCAAAGCAACGAGCGATCATTATGCAATTTTGCTTGAGAATGAAGACTTTGAGATGGGAGGACTAAAACAACCGATCAACGTAAGACCTAATCGTATCTTTACAGCAGATAGTCACATTGTTTTATATAAAGTTGGTCAGCTTAAAGTCAATAAATTGAATTCGATTATTGAAAAAGTAATTGAGATCATCAGAAGATAAAAACGCAAATTCCGCTAATCCCGCCGAAGGGCGGGATAAAAAAGTCATTCGCTTTATTGTATGAAAATTAATAGTGCTCATTACATGCCGTTGCTCATCCCGTCTTCGGCGGACGACATAATAAATGCGAATGCATCACTATGTGGCAAGTTTAGGATTTTACTTGACTCGTTTTTATACCCCAAATAAATATTTGCCTGCCCGCCATGTCTATAGCCATGAGGCAGGCGGGGTGAACCTTCGTGCCTTAGAGACTTTGTGGCTGATGTTTTGAACCCCGACAAATCGGGGCAAGTTTTGCTTGATAATAGTAAAACAATATCCAACGGGGCGGGGACACAAACCTGCCCGCCACGTAGATTACACTCTGGCAGGCGGGGACTCTAAGAACCACTAAGTCCGCCAGGGCGGATTACTTTTTGGACAACCACAATAGGAAATCACCCTAACAAGCCCGGCTTTAGCCGTATATAACAAAATGTGGCTAAAGCCAATACCGCCTTTCCGATTTTACCCAATCAGCTAAAGCTAACTGAAATTGAAAAAAAGAATATAAGCTTCCAACTATTTTCCGGCTAACTAAACTGACTGAAAAATTCTAAGATGTAATTCAATCAATAATTATTTATTACAGTTCACTTTAGTGAACTGAAAAAGGTTTCCGAATACAACTCCGGCTTTAGCCGCATAGTAATAATGTGGCTGAAGCCAAAACTTTTTGGGCAATTAGCTTTACCAGTCAGCTAAAGCTGACGGAAATTAATCCGTAACTTTACCTCAATCAGCTAAAGCTAACTGTAATTGAAAAAAAGAATATAATCTTCCAACTATTTTCCGGCTAACTAAACTGACTAAAAAATTCTAAGATGTAATTCAATCAATAATTATTTATTACAGTTCACTTTAGTGAACTGAAAAAGGTTTCCGAATACAACTCCGGCTTTAGCCGCATAAAAAAATAACTTACACTTCTGCTCCAAACTCCGTAATTCACATTCCTCACTGATATATAAACTACCTTGCAATTCCTTCATAATTCTTTTAGTTTTGCTCTGCAAATTTTTAAACAGAGGAAAAATGGTAAAAAAAGTTGAAGAATTAACTAAGGTAACTATACGTTTTGCAGGCGATTCTGGAGATGGAATGCAGCTTACCGGGTCACAATTTTCGGATACGACAGCTTTAACGGGAAAAGATCTCAGCACTCTACCCGATTATCCCGCAGAAATTCGTGCACCAGCGGGAACGTTATATGGAGTAAGCGGTTTTCAAATTAATTTTGGTTCGGTTGAAATTAATACACCCGGTGATCAACCCGATGTTCTTGTTGCTATGAATCCCGCCGCTCTCAAAGTAAATTTAAAAGACTTGGCAAAAGGTTCCTTGATAATTGTGAACACGAATGCATTTGATGATAAAAATCTAAAGCTTGCTCACTATGATAAAAATCCATTAAGCGATGGTTCGTTATCGAATTTTAATGTGATTGAAGTGCCTATCACAACACTCACTGTAAATTCACTCGAAGGTATGGAGCTTTCAATGAAGGAAATGACCCGTTCGAAAAATTTCTTTGCTCTAGGATTGATGTACTGGCTCTATAATAAACCGATGGAGCCGACTATCGAATGGGTTCATGAAAAATTCAAAAAGAATCCGCAGATCGCAGAAGCAAACGAAAAAGCTCTTAAAGCAGGATATTATTTTGGTGAAACTGCTGAATTATTTACTACCCGCTACGATATCCAACCGGCAAAACTTGAAGCCGGTACATACAGAAATGTTATGGGGAATGAAGCTCTGGCATTAGGATTTGTTGCTGCATCCGTACAAAGCGGACTTCCATTATTTCTCGGTTCATATCCGATTACACCGGCGAGCGATATCCTGCATGAACTAAGTAAGCACAAGAACTTTGGAGTTAGAACATTCCAAGCTGAAGACGAAATTTCAGGGATTTGTTCGGCGATTGGTGCATCATTTGGCGGTGCATTAGCAATCACAACTACGAGCGGTCCCGGAATGGCATTGAAAACCGAAGCAATGGGTCTTGCAGTGATGACCGAGCTGCCCCTGGTTATTGTGAATGTTCAGCGCGGCGGTCCAAGCACAGGTTTACCTACCAAAACCGAACAAGCAGATTTATTACAAGCAATGTACGGCCGAAATGGTGAGGCACCAATACCTATTATCGCTGCATCAAGTCCGGCTGATTGTTTTTATACAAGTCTTGAAGCAACGCGCATCGCAATCAAATACATGACTCCGGTTATTTACTTGACAGATGGATATATAGCCAACGGTTCGGAGCCGTGGAAACTTCCTGAGATCGAAAAGCTTCCTAAAATTAAAGTTAATTTCAGAACAGATCCAAATGGATTTGAACCTTATTCGCGTGATGAATTTCTTGCCCGGCCATGGGTAATTCCGGGGACTCCAGGATTGGAACATCGGATTGGTGGATTGGAAAAGCAGCACATAACTGGTGATATAAGTTACGATCCGGATAATCATGAATTCATGGTAAATCTTCGAACAGAAAAAATTAAAAACATCGCCAATGAATTACCATTACTCGAAGTCTACGGTGAAAAAGAAGGGGATTTATTGGTTGTTGGATGGGGTGGAACATTTGGTGCTATTCGCGATGCAGTGAATCGTGTTAGAGCACAAGGTCATAAAGTTTCTCAAGCTCATTTGAAATATCTTTACCCATTCCAAAAGAACTTGGGTGAAATTCTTCACAGCTTTAAAAAGATTTTAATTCCCGAATTAAATCTTGGTCAGCTTGCGACTTTGATTCGATCCGAGTACTTAATAGCACCCATTACATTGACTAAAGTACAGGGACTTCCATTCAGAGCATCAGAAATTGAAGAAAAAATATTAGAACTTATCGAGGGTAAAAAGAAGGATTAAACCCAAAAAGTTCATTAAGTCCCGCCTTTGGCGGGATTGCCGAAGGCCGATACGTCCCGACTTGTCGGGACTATCGGGGTTAACCCCGACAAGCATTGTATACATTTGATACTGGTTAAGTGAGATTAGTTTTTATGATAAAACATTTATTTTTAATAACTTATTGCTTGTCGGCCCGTAGGGCAAATTTTCCTAATGGAAAATTTGGGTTAAATATGACAGCAAATAATATAGCAAACGAAGTAAAATACACAGTAAAGGATTTTCATTCAGGGCAGGACGTAAGATGGTGTCCGGGCTGCGGTGATTACAGCGTCCTCGCACAAGTTCAACGTGTCTTTCCAAATCTTGGGATTAAGAAAGAGAATTTTGTCTTCATTTCAGGAATTGGATGTTCAAGCCGATTTCCTTATTACATGGACACGTATGGTTTTCACGGAATACATGGACGGGCTGCTGCAATTGCATCGGGAATAAAGATGCACCGACCCGATCTGTCGGTTTGGGTTGCAACCGGAGATGGTGATCTGCTTAGTATCGGTGGAAATCATTTCATTCATACGTGCCGGAAAAATGTTGATATTAAAATTCTCTTATTTAACAATAGAATTTATGGTTTAACAAAAGGACAGTATTCACCAACATCAGAATTAGGCAAAGTGACTCGAAGCAGTCCGCTTGGAACAATCGATTATCCTTTTAATCCGGTTTCACTCGCAATCGGAACAGAAACAACTTTCGTTGCCCGCACAATGGATCGTGATCCTAAACATCTACAAGAGATAATCGAGCGAGCTGCAAAACATAAAGGAACCTCCTTCGTCGAGATATTTCAGAATTGTAACATTTTTAACGATGGTGCCTTCTTCAAATTTACTGAGAAAGAAACCCGTCCAGATAATGTTGTCTATCTGAAACATGGCGAACCGCTTATTTTTGGCAAAGATGGAGATAAAGGAATTCGAATTGAAGGTGCTCATCCGCAGGTTGTTTCTTTAACCGATGGCAGATTCACGAAGAATGATCTTCTTGTTCATGATGAATTCCGGGCTGATCCTGCAATTTCTTTCATGTTAGCGGATATGAATGAAAGACCCGGATTCCCAACACCAGTTGGAATTATCAGACAGCTCAATAAGCCCACCTACGATGAAATGCTTCACAATCAAATAGAAAATGCTAAGACAAAATTTGGAGTTGGAGATTTGCATAAGCTGCTTTACGATTCAAGTACTTGGGAAGTAAAATAAATTTCTTAAATTACAAATGAGGGCGAGAATTTAACTGAAGGTTCTCGCCTTTTATTTTAAATATTAGAAGTTACTCAGATTTGAAAAACTAATACCAATTCGCCTTCGGCGAACTAAACAAATTTAAAAAACTAAATTCAAAACAAAATAATTAAATATTACATATTTCATTAG